>JBKJWE010000122.1:0-3168 GCA_046717045.1 Nitrospiraceae bacterium
CCGTGACCGGCGGAGTATTGGTATTTGGAGACCTTGCGGGCCAGGTCCTGGGGCCATTACCAAGCCGACGCGTTGCGCACGCCGCGGAGCCAATCAAGATCGGCATCCTTGATCCCCTCTCGAGTCCGTACAAGACCTCGTCGATTCATGATGTCCACGGCGCCAATGTTGCGGTGGACCTGTTCAATAAGAAAGGGGGGGTACTGGGGCGGCCGGTCGTCATTCTTGAGGCGGACGATGCGTCAAATCCTGAAACGGCCGTGAAGGTCGCGACGAAGTTCATCAAAGAAGACCGTGTCGATGTCCTAATGGGAACGTTCAATGCCGATTGCGCGCTGGCGGTGTCGGAGTTGGCCAAGAAAGAGAACAAGTTGTTCATGGTGACCGGCGCCCACTTGCCGGAACTCACCGGCGCCGCCTGCGATTCCCATACATTCGTCTTTATGCCGAATGCCACGATGTTGTCGCAAGCGGTGGTACCGCATCTGGTCAAGGCGTATGGCACCCGCTGGCATATGATCACGACCAGCACGCTGGATGGGAAAGCGATGGCCCAGGCCATGGTGATGGCCGGCCAAGCGCACAAAGTGGAATTTGTCGGTGAAACACTCGTGCCTTTCGGTTCGACGGATTTTGCGCCAGCGTTGACGGAAGCGAAGGCCAAGAATCCGACGGCGATCATTCTTAACGTCTATGGCTGGGATTTGGTCCATGCGTTGAAGGCCTATGCCAAGTTGGAGTTGGCCAAAGAGAAGATCGGTGTCGGAGGCATGATCAGCGGCGAGCAGATCGGGCGGCCCCTCGGCTATGCCAACAATGCCGGTATCTGGGGGCTGATCTGGGATCCCAAGATCAATACGGACAGTTCTCGCCGGTTTATCCAGGGCGTGATCGACAAGTATAACCACACCCCGACCTCGCGCTGTTATCTGGGCTATGCGGCCATGACGCAGATTCTTGAAGCGATCCAGAGGGCTGGGACGACGGACACGGCCGCTCTTATCAAAGAGCTGGAAGGCCATGAGTTCGATGGATTAAAGGAAGGCAAGTCGACGTTCCGCGCAGCGGATCACCAGCATATACAGGACGTGTTGGTCGGCGAAGCATTTGGGAAGGAGTTAGGGTTGGGGCACTACAAAATCCTCGCCACGGTTTCTGGAGAAAGGCTTGCGGGAGGAGTCCCGGAGACGATGTGTAAGCTCTAGAAGCTTTCCTTTCTCGCTGCGGCGAGTTCGTCTGCCAGTCGCTGCCGCTCTTTCTCGAGGGCGGCTAAGCGGGCATTCATATCGGCGCTGGCTTTTTCGGCGTCGAAGCGATTGCGGTTGCGATACTCATATCCGCCGTCGCAGCAGATCCCGTTCCAGTCTATGGCTGCCGCATTGCCGGCGAATGCCAGCAGGCTCAGCGTGAATATTGCGGTGTTCATACCCTTCATGAAGCTCTCCTTTGTTGATGAATGCCCAGATACATTACACATTCGACGTACAGTGCGCGCACTTCGTCGCCTTGATCGGGATCGTCGACAGACACTGCGGACAGTTTTTGGTCGTCGGAGCAGCAGTCGGTTCTGGTTTCTTCAGCCGGTTCATCTGCTTCACCAGAATGAAGATGACGAACGCGACGATAATGAAGTCGAACACGCTTTGCAGAAACACCCCATAATTCAAGGTCGGAACTCCTGCGGATTTTGCGGCTGCGAGGGATGGCTGAGGGGTGCCCGAGAGGTTAAGAAACAAGCCCGTGAAATCGACGCCTCCCAAGAGCTTGCCGATCGGCGGCATCATCACATCGCTGACGAGTGACGAGACGATTTTTCCAAATGCACCACCGATGATGACGCCGACGGCCATGTCGACCACATTGCCCTTCATGGCGAACTCTTTAAATTCTTTCAGCATGATTCCTCCTTTGGAGGAGAGGGTGAACTGCGCATATTCAACCAGCCTATCGTTTCCTGGTCGTATCGAAGGTATAGCCCAGGGTCCAGAGAAAGAGATTGTCTGTATCGCCCGTGCCACGGGCGGGCCTACTATTGTAGCGCGTGGTCACTTGGAAACCGCTTACGAGCTCTTCCCAGACCTTGAACCGGACCCCGTTATCCATCGTGAGAAAATAGTCCGCTGTATTCTGGAGGGACGGGAAGAGTTCGCTGAAATGATAGAACGTGATGCGCTCCTCGAGGATCGGCCAATTCCATTTCGCGGACAGGCGTGCGCGGAAACTCGACTGGTCGGAGGCCACGCTGAAATCTTCGTTGAAATAGGCCAGGCCGGATTCTGTGTAGAAGGTCATATCCTTCAAAATTCCTGAAAAGTCTCCTCGGTCAATCCACTGATAGCCGGGGCCGCTCGCCAGTGCGGTTCGCATTTTCAGATCTTGGAACCGATCGTTTTCGAAATAGGCGGAGGCAAACCAGTAGAAACGTTTCGTAATAAAGAAGTCCAGCTTGATGGTTCCTCGGGCATTGCGCGCAAGAAGGGTGTTGGCGTTGTCACCGTACACATACCGGCCAAGGATCGTGAGACGTAGTTGTTCGCTGCGGGCCACGAATTCACCCAGCATGCTGGCATTGCGCAGGTGGCTGTTGCCGGTCGTTTGCGAATAGCCGCCGCTCAGATTGCCCGTATAAATGACGGGCGGTTGTACCAAGGGATTGACCGAGACGACCGAACCTAGCGGCACCGCCATCGATCCCTTGAGGGGTTCGACCTGAATGTTCAACATGCCGTCGGGTCCGGCTGTGGCGGTTCCGTTCAGGATGGTCCCCTCTTTGAGATGAAATGGAAGGGGATGGTTGACCGAAAGTTTCGTGACTTCGACCCAGTTGACCTTGATCGCCTTGTCCGAACTTGCCGGGGTCTTCAAGATCAAAATCCCACCGGCCATTTCGACCACTTCGCCATAGAGTACGCCGCCGTCTTTGAGTGTCACTATATCCAGGGGGACTGGCGCAGCTGGCTCACTTGGGGCCGCCTCAACTGGGGCATCGGCGGCCTGGGAAGGCCCGCTTGCGACCAGACATCCGATTAACGCGAACCCGCAGAGCACCTTGCTCATCAAGCTCTCCTCAGCACAAAAGAGTGAGATGATCCGCGGGCACCCGGGCCCTTCATAGAAGAACGCTCTCATGAGCTAGGGCCGTTTGGCCCCCATGAAAAGACTTAGATG
>JBKJWE010000123.1:0-2745 GCA_046717045.1 Nitrospiraceae bacterium
GCAACCAAGCAAAAAGCCACTGCACTGAACCTGACCGTGGGCCTCCTCACGGAATGGCGCGATGTCGATGTCGCCGAGGATCTCCAGGCCTTGATCCACGACTGCGCGCAGGATACCAGACGACCGAAACAGGATAAGGTCTTTTCCGGCCGGACGGCGGGCGCCTTGCACCTCCTTGGCACAAGACTCAAATCGAGATAACGTCAAAGAACCACGAGGTGGCATGATGGCAGATCGCGTCGCATTGATTACGGGAGGCGCCAAAGGCATTGGTCGCGGCATCGCGCTGGATCTTGCGGCCCAGACATGGAAGATCGCCATCTGCTATCGAACGAGTGAGGGCGAGGCGAAGAAGACCGCTGCCGCCATTACAGAGAAAGGCGGGGGGGCACTGGCCATACGCTGTGACGTATCAGATCCCGTCGCAGCGAAGCAGCTTGTCCAGCAAGTGGAGCAGCAATGGGGCCGCATCGACGTCTTGATCAATGGCGCCGGTCCTTATCATCGCGTGAATCTCTTCGACGAAACGGTGACTGGATGGAACGAGATGTTCGACGGCAACCTTCATCCCATTTTCTATCTCTCACAGGCCGTCGCGCCTGGCATGAAAACCAGAAAATCCGGCCGCATCATCAACTTCAGCATGGCCAACGCCGATCAGATGATTTCGCAGCCGGATGTGACGGCTCACTACATCGCCAAAGCCGGTGTACTCATCCTGACGCGAACGCTCGCCAAGCTGCTGGCCCCACACGGCATTACGGTCAATGCCGTTTCGCCGGGCTTCATAGACTCCGGCAGTGCACCACCAGAAGAACTCGCAGGCATGACCAAACGAATTCCAGCCGGCTACATCGGCACGGTAGACGACACCGTTGCCGCCGTGCGGTATCTCTTGAGTGATGAAGCACGCTACGTGAACGGCGCAAATATCCAACTGAGTGGCGGTTGGGGGATATAAGAAGGAGGGTCGATGAAATCAGAACAGGAACGCCAAGTCCATCGTCGGTTCGTGCGGGCTCTCCAGCACGAACACCTCGCCTGTACCAAACCAGGCTGCGGGGGGCCCATGCAGGTGACTGACCTCACACCACATCTCGCCCGCATCAAGACCTACGACGCCGAATGCGAGCACTGTCATACGAAAGAATCGATCACGGGGAAGGAGCAGCCCCAGCCACCGTGGGATGACGCCTCGATCACCATGATGGCCGAGGTGCATCTACTCCACGATCAACCCAGCTGCCCCTACGACGACACCCCCATCACCTTTACCTCCATGCCGAATCCACGGCGCAAAGCCCGCTACCGCCTCTCCTGCTTCTACTGCGGCCGTCACGCTGAAATGAATTGGCCTCCGCCTGAGGCGAAACGGTAGCAAAGCCGGGCCACGGAAAGGCTTCCGGCCTCCGCAGGAACCCTCTTGCCAATGTCCTGCATTTAGGACATACTATATTCGTGAAGTCGATCACGTTTCATGCCAAAGCACTGGCGTTCATCCGAGAGCAATCACCAGGGATCAAGCGGGAGATCGGCGAAGCCCTCCGTGACGTTCAAAAAGGCATCCGACTCGGGCTGCCTCTGAGCCGGCCGATGTCCGCTATTACATCAGGCGCTCATGAACTTAGGGTGAGGGACGCCACGATGGCAGTACGAGTGTTCTACTTCGTCGCCTTGGTTGACACGGTCGTCGTGTTCCACGGCTTTCAGAAACAGACACAGAAGACACCCAAACATGAAATCGACCTTGGCCGACAACGATTGAAGGAGGTGCTGCATGGCCACGTCTAAAACCAGAAAGAGCGTGACGGTCCGAACCGCCGAAGACCTCGGACACGCCATGGGTTTGTCTACGGCTGACACCGCTGAAATGGAGTTTCGCTCGGAACTTACCGTGGCGCTCGCGAGGATCATTCAAGCGGGTCGGCTTACCCATGCCGTAATCGCAAAACGAGCCGGAACGTCTAGAACGCGCGTGACCGCAATCGCGAATGGCAACACTCACGGCGTCTCAACCGATGTGCTCATCCGGGTACTCGCGGCAACAGGCTATCGCGCTGAAGTACGAGTAAAAAAGGCCGCTGCCTAATCTGATCCGGGCTCTCCCGATCCAGCGCGGACGCGCCTCTCTGGCGTCAAGTCAAGCAACGACCCCATATTGCATGCATGTGGTGGTCAGTGATAGGAAGCAGAGGTTCCAATGAGTCGTGTCCATTGCTTTCATGAAGTGAAGATCGGGTCGATACTTTTCAGAGGCACCATTACTATCGATGGACCGACTATCGAGGCATGGTTAGGCAAAACATTTGAGGGAGCCGTCGCGCGCGGAGTCTGCTCGATTGCATTTGCGGGAGCGTGGTGTGTCGTGAAGTACTCGAACGAACTTCGAATTTCACTCGCACCTCTTAGTAATCCAGAGAGGGAGGAGTTGATGCAAGAATTTGGCATAGGTCCTCTTGAGCCTCACATTGGTCTTCTGGGCCGCAGGAAACTCGGCTTCGATGATCCGTTTTTCTCCTCGCCCGCGTTTGGGGGGCTTTGCACGTGGGTTCGACAACATCCCAGGATTGCCGAGAAACATGCAGAGTACCAACACTATCTCGGAGACTGGCATGCTAGAGCCCTGGCAAGTTCGTACAGAGCTCCCTTGAGGGCGATAAAAATCTGAGACGTAAACGTTGCTAGGAAGGGCGGCTGTTGTGCTCTCACTGCGCGCATGCAACGAGGGTCTTCTGAGACCGCGCG
>JBKJWE010000124.1:0-3269 GCA_046717045.1 Nitrospiraceae bacterium
TCATATTCTCCGTTTCGAACAGGCCATTGCGAATGTTGAGCGTGGCCGTGATTTTGTTGAAGGGCAGCCCTTCCTTCTCCAAATCCACTTTTCCCTGCAAGACGGCCGGCAGATTCAGAATGCTGATAATCTTCCAGAGGGCCCGCTCTTCGGACTTGAAGATGCGGCCATTCTCCATCAAGAGATCGGCCTTGCAGTTCAAAGTCGGATACAGTCCGTGCGGGTTCCGCCCATTGCCTCGAATGGTGCCCGTCAGGCGGATCTCACCCGTCACCCCGTGCCCCTTGGCCCCCACCAACTTAAGCACATCGTCGACGAGCACGCCGGTGGCCCGCAAGGAGATCTCGGCATCGGCTGGTTGCCTGCGAGGCAGCTGCACGGCGATACGCCCGGCGATCTCTCCGTTGGTCGACTGACCGGAAATGCGATCCACGTCCAATACACCGTCTTGAATCGTGATGCGGGCGGACATCCCGCCGAATTTGAGATGTTTGTAGTGCCCGCGTGCAATCGACGCCGTCGCGCTTACTTTGCTGGTCGCGGCCAAGGTCTCGAGAAATTCACGGATCGGCGACCGTTCGCCTTTGGGAATGAGCAAATCGAGGTCCATCTGATTGGATTCGATCTTGGCGGTGATGGTCGGCTTTGTCGCCCAATTGCGGATGGTGCCTGCCAATGCCACGTCGCTGTCGAGCAACCGGAACGACAACCGCTTCAGCTCCACGCCGTTCTTCACGAGTTGCGCACGCACATAGAGGTCCTCGATCGGCCCTTCCGTTCCCTTGGCATTCATGAGCCCGTTCGACAAGGCCAGCCATCCAGTGGTCTTCCAGGTCGTCCAATCGCGCTCTTTCCCTTTCATGTCCAGGGACAGTTCGATATTGCCCGCCTCAAATCCCCCCTTGGCGATCCATTCGGGCACGCGAGAGAGCGACAAGTTTCCCGTCGATAACGCCGCGTCGATGGCAAAGCGCTCCCCCAATTGAATCATGCCTTTGACGGGCAACCGAACCGGCGGGGCGATAACTTCGAACCGGTTGAGCGTGACGCCGGCCTTCTGCTTCACTGCGCCTTCGAATTCCACGGTTGCTTGCGCCCCAATCGGCTTTTCGACCACGCCAGGCCAGGTCACCTTCGATTCCGTCAACGTGACTTCGCCTCGGAAACGCGGCGCGGCAGTTTGACCGGTCAGCACGACAGCCCCGCTCAGCAACCCGTCGAGGAGACCGTGGGGTATGGCTTTCGCCGGCAGCAGTTTCGCAACATGCGCCGCATCGCCACGCACCTTGACCAGAAAGTCTTGAAACGCGCTGCCGCTGCCTCCTGTAATGCTCCCTTGGACCTGCACTGCCAGATCGCCCAAGTGGCCCGTGACTTGATCGAATAGTGTGCCGCCTTCGGCCAAGACGAAGCGACCTTGCAGCGCCGTCAACCGATCCGGCAACGAAGGATGTGTCAGGCTGACCTGTTGCGTCGTGATTTCCCCTCCCGCAAACGTGATGCCACCCGATTGATTCAACGGACCGACCAACCGAAAGGTCGGCGAGGCCATGCCTTCCACCTCACGCGAGGCGGCCAATAAGCGGGAGAGTTGTTCCGACGTAACAGTCTTCGACAAAAACTGCAGCAGATCCGCCGCCGTCATCGTGCCGGTGATATCCATTTCCAACCAGGGTCCTGCCTCCAGGAACGAGACGAGCGCCTTGCTCCCCTCGCTCATATGGATCGTGCCGTACTGTCCCCTTACATTCGTCACTTTCAATCGACCCGCTTCGACCACGACAGTCGCGGCAAGGTCCTTCGCCGGCACATGGTTCTCCCCGACCAAGGCGTGGCCGTTCTTGACTCGGAACTCTCCGGTCACTGCGAGCTGGGGCCCGGATAAAGACGAGCCCGTCACCGTGGCCGACACGACTTCGATCTGGCCGTCGATGTGGCGACTCTCGATCACCGCGGGCAGTTGTGGATGCACCCATTCGGCCGGAATTTTCTTGAGCAGATGGCTAAGTTGAAGCGGCGTCGCTGAAAAATTGATGGCAAAGGTCGGCTGAGGCGTCAGAAGCCCGGACAGACTCGCTTGCCCCGAGACGGCGAGCTGTTCCATGTTGGCGGCCAAATCGGACAACACGACGTCGTAGCCGCCGACGCCTGGCACAGCGCGAATATGGCTGCGGACGTTCACGATACCTTGCACATGCTCGGGCACCGGCCTGGGCCCGAAGAAATCCGCCGCGTCCCGCACGTCCAGATGCGCGGCATCAAGCGTTCCTTCGAACTGCAGCAGAACCCGCGAAGCGGTCGGATCGTCGCTGGCCAGCGTTTGCCGCTCGACGGACGTGATCATTCCAGCCAGGACCAGAGCCGACAGCCCTTTCGATCCGACGCGCCCGGCGGAAAGGTGCAGATCCGCTCGCCCCTTCTCGACGTGGATGGCCAACGCCGCCTCCACGCTCTCCAGCTTTATTGTGCGAGTCCCATCCGAGCGGGCATCATCGACGATCATCACCGTGCCGTTGACGACGGTCGCTTCACGAATCCGAAAGACTCGCGTCATCATCTGCATGGTCTCTTGATCGGTCGCCTTGCCCTGCACGATCACGTCAAGCACGTTCCAATGGCCGGTTCGATCCCGATGGAGCGTGAGGACCGGCTCTTCAATGAGCAAGCGCTTGCCGACCACCTTCTTCCGCAATAACGGTAGGAGTCGCAGCACCAAATCCAATTTTTTCGCGGAGAGCAGAATCTTGTCGGAGTTTCGCTCGTGAATGGCGACTTGCGTCAGTTCGAGGCGGATTTTTGGGAACAGCACGAGTTTGACGCGATGGACGTCGATTTTCCGCCCAAGGTTCTGTTCCAGTTGATGGAGGAAAAAATCTTTGAGGTAGTCCTCACCCGTGAAATAGGGCGAGAAGAGGAGGAAGGCGACGCCCCCGATCAGGCACAGGGCGATGAGGGCGACAACGACACGGGTTGGAGACACTCTGACTCCCTAAATGCGTCACGCACAATGCTGATTCATCTTACCGAATCACCTGTACGAAATCTACCAAGCCCGCGTCTCAACAGGGCTTTTCCCCTCGCTATCTAGACTTGCGTCTGGCGATCGTCGGCGAGACTCGCTATACTCCGGCTTCTTCAACCTAACTTACAGACCCGATCATTTCTTGTGACGACGCAGCCATCTCGACCGACCAGCATCCGCTGGCTCATGCTCGCGCTGCTCTTTCTGATCAGCGTCATCACCTATATCGACCGTCTCAACATTTCCG
>JBKJWE010000125.1:0-4259 GCA_046717045.1 Nitrospiraceae bacterium
ACCGTGGTCCACGTGGCCGACAATGACGATGTTGAGATTCTCAGATGGTTTATTGGCCGCTGTGTTCATGACCTAACTCCTCAGAATGCTCACCCGAGCAGGCCAGCAAGGCCGCAGGCGGGAAACAACCGGAGACGTACCCTCTGGGTACGTTGAGGATTGTTTCGAGCCGAGAACGATGCTGGATGCTCGTTTCACCATTCTGCAGTTACATGTACCCATCTTTTCGCAGCAGCTCCATCCCGCGCCCCTCGTCCTGTGCCCGTCCCGCTCGCTCAGCGATCGTCGTCTTGCGCAGTTCTTGGATGATTTCGTCCACGGTTTTTGCGGTGGACTTGATCGGGGTCGTGCAAGGGGCGCAGCCGAGGCTGCGATAGCGCGTCCCGTCCCCTTTGTCCAGATAGAGATCCATGAAGGGAATGTTCTCGTGCTTGATGTATTCCCAAATGTTGATTTCCGTCCAATCCAGGAGGGGATGAATCCGAATATGCGTCCCAGGCGGAAACGTGGTCTTGAATTGATTCCAGAGTTCCGGCGGCTGGTCGCGAAAATCCCAATCGCCATGTTTGTCGCGCGGCGAGAAATACCGCTCCTTGGCTCGCGTGCCTTCCTCGTCGGCCCGCACACCCAAGATAATCCCGGTGTAGCCCTTCTGCTCGATCAACTGTTTGAGCCCATTCGTCTTCAGCGCCGTACAACAGGCCACACGCCCTAGGGTGTGATTCATCCCTGCTGCCAGCGCCTCCTTGTTTTGACCCACCACCAAATCCAGCCGCCACTCACGCGCCAATCGGTCGCGATATTCGATCATGGCTGGAATCTTATAGCTCGTATCGACGTGCAACAGCGGGAAGGGCACGTGGCCAAAAAAGGCTTTGCGGGCCAACCAGAGCAAAACCGTCGAGTCCTTGCCCATCGACCAGAGCATGCCCAGATTGCTGAAATGTTTGTACGCCTCTCGCAAGATGTAGACGCTCTGATCTTCAAGCTGTCGCAGATGTTGCACGATCTCATCCCTCTCGCTGAATCACAGCAATCGGCCGGTCGCTCCCGACATCACCGGCGCATGGGCCAATTCCTCGAGCTTACGCGAGGCGGCGCCTTCGTCGAGAGCGCGACGCGCAATCGGCAAACAGGACGTCACAGATGAGCCCTTGCCCCCGGCATAGAGCAGCAGCGCGGCATTCAACAACACCCAATCGCGCGGCCCGCCTTGGACCTGATTAAGGAGAATGCGCCGGAGCAACCCGGCTTCCTTCTCCGGTTGATCGGGAGGAAAGCCCGCCATATCGCGGGAGGTACCCAGGTTCAATCCCACATCCTTCGGCGCAAACGTCTGCGGCGTAATCCGCTCATCACGTAATTCCAAGACGCGCGTGAGCGCCGCGACCGAGAGTTCCGGATTACCCTCAACGCCACGAACGACGAGGGCTCTGGCACTGCCTAACATCCGTAAGGCTTCGGCGGTTTTTTCAAAATGAGGCGGATGAGAGAGCCCGACGACTTGGGAGGCGGCTCGCGCCGGATTCAAGAGCCTGGCGACCGGATGGAACACAGTCCGCACGCCAAGTTCCTGTCGCATCTCCAAAAACCGATAGATCGGCGGATGATAGAGCGCAATGTCCAGATAGGCGAACCCGTGTCGTTCCACCGTCTCGGCCGCAATCTTCGGCTCCATATCAACCGGCAAACCCAAGCTCTTGAGGACACCCGCGCTGCCTGGACGACCGGGAATTCCGTCGTAGCCATGCATCAAAATGGCCGCACCAGCCGACACCGCTACAAGAACGGCAGCGGTGAGGGCATGAAACGTCTCTCGTTTCCCGGCGTACGACGGCAAGTCAATGACGCCCAACTCACGCGAGATCGGCACTGGCACGACGTAGGAACGCGCCGCCGCTGTGAACGCGGCCAGTTCCGTCACCGACTCCATTTTGATCCGCATGGCAATGAGAAACGCGCCGACTTGCGCCGGTGTGGCATCGCCCTCGATGAGCGCCTTCATGGCCCGCTTGGATTCATCCCACGTCAGGTCTTTGGAGGCCCTTTGCCCCTTGGCGATTTTCGCGATGAATTCCTGCATCGGCATTACGACGCCTTGTGCAATCCGCACTCTGTCTTGGTGAAATCCTTCCATCGCCCGGCGCGAGGGTCCTCGCCGGGCATGACCGGAGCCGTGCAATGCGTGCAGCCGATACTCGGATAGTTCCGATCATGCAATTCGTTGTACGGCACTTCGTAGACCTGGATGTAGGTCCAGACATCCGCCCAGGTCCACTTGGCCAGCGGGTTCACTTTGACCAGTTGAAACTTCTCGTCCCATTCAATCAGCTTCGCATTCGCTCTGGTCGACGCCTGATCGCGTCTGATGCCGGTGATCCAGCCATCATAGTCCTTCAAGACCCGGGTCAACGGTTCGACCTTGCGAAGCTGGCAACATTGATCAGGCTGGCGCGTCCAGAGGGCGTCGCCATATTGTGCCGCTTGCGACTCCGGTGTCAGCAGCGACTTCATCTGGATGACCTGCTCGGACTTAAGGTGATATTTCGCCACCATGCGATCGCGAACCTGATACGTCTCCGGAAACAGAAAGTCGGTATCGAGATAGAATAACGGCACCGTGGAATCGATCTTCTGGATCATATCCAGCAAGACCACATCTTCCGCGCCAAAACTGCAGGCGAGGACAATCTTGGGTCGATATCGTTCGATCGCCGCCGCCAGCACTTCCTGTGGCTGCTTGGTCTCAAACGATTCACTCCAGATCTTCAATTCTTCTGACGAGATATTTGCCACTAGATTCTCTACCTTCATTCTGCGCCCCTCGAGCACGCACCGCGTGATCGTGCGCATTGCGCGAGCAAGGGAACATCCCTCCGCCGCGCTATTCTACTTTTTCAACCAGAATCCGATAGTGCGCCGCGTTCGCCTCCAGCGCTTCCTGCAGCAGCAGCTTGTGCCCGTCGTTTTTCAAACTCATCGGCACATTTTTAATCGGTTCGCCCGCATCCAACCAGACCTCAAGCTGCTCGCCTGCATCCATCATCTCGAGCTTAAGTTTGGTCTTCACGTAGTTCATCGGACAGGCGACTCCCCGCAGGTCATAGACCGGCGCACCAGTTGGGGCAGGCGCCACAACCGCCGGTGCAGACTTCGTCCCCTGAACAGGCGCGGGCTTCACGGCTGGAGCCGACGCAGCATTGGCAGGTGCAAGCTTGAGATCCTTCCCAATCTGTTCTGTGGCAACGCGGCAGGCTTCGACAAACCCCTTGGCAAAGGCCATCTTCGCATGGGCAAACTCTGCCGTCGTGTCCTTCACCCCGAGATCTCCCGCCAACTTGCCGAGTTCACGATAGCGATCCGGCACAATGCCCTTGGGGACCAGACGCCGCTCGAATTCCATAAACGTCTCGGAATCGGTCGAAGGATCGAGACCTTCCGTCACCAGCAAGGCTTTCGCTGCGGCCAGCACGGCGCGATAGGACTTGTTCACGGAGACAGAATACTGATGCTTCTCCGTGAGCAGACGAGCCTGGTAGAGTTCTTGGTCCGCTTCCAAGATGCCATTTTCGATCATCTCAAGCGCTCCGCCGGCGCATTCGCCAGGACCCAAGTCCTCTAAGACGAATTCATCTTCGCCTTCCCAGTCATAGTAGAAGGTTGCGTCGTCGGCAAACGGCGGCACAATGGTATAGGGAATCAACTCGTCCTTGAGTTTGTGTTTTCCCATACGGTCGATAAAAGCCGGGAGACCTTCGTTGGGTTGTCGATCACGCCGATAGAACTCGATCAGATGCGAGATAGCGGCCGGCACGCTCTTGGCCGGCAACTTCACCGTCATCTGGCCGATTTTGGCTGTGCCGTTCACCTTTCCACCCAAGTGCAGTTCGTAGTGGGGCGCCACATGCTCACCGAGACGCTTGCCGACTCCGTGCAGCCCGATCGTTGCAATGTGATGCTGGGCGCAGGAATTGTGACAGCCGCTGATCTTGACACTGACGTCGCTCAGATCGCTCGCCACCCGCCCGGCAGGAAACACTTCGGCCAGCGCCCGCGCCAAGCCCTTTGAAGAGGTAATGCCCAAGCCACAGGTATCGGTCCCAGGACAGGCGATGATGTCTTCCACCAATTCGGCGCCGGGATCGGAAAGGCCCTGTGCGGCCAATTCCTGGTAGAGCGCTTCGATCTTTCCCTTCGGAATCCAGCGGATGATCACGTTCTGGTTGATCGTCGTCCGAATGTTGCCATTGGAGTATCGA
>JBKJWE010000126.1:0-4822 GCA_046717045.1 Nitrospiraceae bacterium
GATCCGAGGCTCCTATGAGATCAACGAACTTCGCTCCTCTCGACCTCTCTGATTACGAGATCTCGCCTGAACAGGGTTTTCTCCTGCAGGATCCCCTCGAACAGCTGCCAGACTCCTCCACGCTGAACCAGCTTGGACACGAGTTGCCGAAGTTGCTCAGTGCAAGAATGGTCCGGCGGTTCATCGATGAGCAGCACCAGCTGCTCCCCACCATCCCTCCAACATGGCGCACAGAGGACTATCGGGCCGCGATGCGGATCCTTTCGTTCGCCGGGCACGCCTATGTGTGGGAAGTCCCAGACGAGCCCGGGAGTCGGTTGCCGTCCCAGCTGGCGAAGCCCTGGTATGAAGTTGCCCAACGGCTCGGCCGACCGCCGGTGCTTTCTTATGCGTCCTATGCCCTCGATAACTGGCGGCGGCTCGATCCGACCAAGCCGGTTGAACTCGACAACATCGTGTTGCTCCAAAATTTTCTGGGCGGGCTGGATGAAGAATGGTTTGTCGTGGTCCACATTCACATCGAGCGTGAAGCGGGACCGGGGCTGGCCGGACTCCTGCGAGCGATGAACGGTGCTGCCAATGATAAGAAGGATGAGGTCTTGCTTGGGCTCAAATCCTTGGCGTTGGCCCAATGCGCGATGCGCGACACGTTGCTCCGAATGACAGAACGCTGCGATCCCTATGTGTACTACAACCGCGTGCGGCCCTATATCCACGGGTGGAAGAACAGCCCCTCGCTTCCGAACGGCCTGGCGTACGAGGGCGTCACGGCCTATGCCGGGCAGCCGCAACAGTTTCGAGGCGAGACCGGCGCGCAAAGCTCGATTGTGCCCTGTCTCGACGCCGGGCTCGGGATCGCCCACGCCCCCGACCTCTTGACCGTGTATCTGCAAGAGATGCGGGACTACATGCCTCCGCGCCACCGTTCATTCCTGCAGGCCCTAGAAAAGGCCAACGACGACCTCGGCCGACCGTTGCTGTCCAGCTATGTCCGCGATCGCAAACTCCGCCATCCCGATCTCTGGGCGGCCTTTTGTGCCTGCGTCGATTTGCTCGCGCAGTTTAGGGAAATCCATATCGGCTACGCCGACAGCTACATTCATCGACAACATCAGGCCCACACGAGCAATCCCACCGCCGTGGGGACTGGCGGTACACCCTTCATGCATTACCTCCAAAAGCACCTGGATGAAACGAAGCAGGCCATCGTCGAGTAAGCCGTCTGGGCAGTCGTTGACTAAGTTTCCCCAGCGGCGTATCGTTTCGCCTAGCTCCAAGAAGGAGGGCACGAGATGTCGGTTATGTGCTCCCTCGCGGTCTGCAAAGCGCAGGAAGGGATGTGCGGGCACGAAAAGGTAATGCTGAGCGTTGCTCTGCTCGCGGCTATCGGCCTTGGGGCCTACTTCCTGATCGGCTGACCGGAGGCATTAGACGAGTCCATTCACCAAGCCCACCTAGGGCCGAGGTGATGGTGTGCGCCGCCTCCCCTAGTCTTCAACATGGTCACAACCTCCACCACTCATGACCCGAAGCTCGCTCAACAGCTCGTGCTCGACGAGTTGTTCGATCTGTCGCTCTACAAGGCGCTGCGCGGGGTCACCCAGCCGGATGTGCATCACACCCTCAATGAGTTGATCACCGTGGAAACGGCTCATCTGGCTTTTTGGCAGAAGTTTTTCAACCTTGATCTCAACGAATTGAACCTCGGACGACGGGTTAAGCTGTCCGTCATGATGTTCGTCTGCAAGCTGTTCGGGTCAACCGCGGTGCATCTCGTGCTCGAAGCGATCGAAGTCCACGGCGTTCGGAAGTACCTGGCGATCTGGCGCGAGTATCAAGGCAAGCCGCTCGGCGAAGCCCTGCGCGGCATCCTGATGGATGAGTTCAAGCACGAGGATGTGCTTGTGACGGAATTGACGAAGCGGAAGATCAACCCGGAAAGGATTCGAAATATCTTTCTGGGATTGAACGACGGGTTGGTGGAAATTCTCGGCGCGGTGAGCGGCTTCTTCGGCGCGTTCGGCAGCGCCACGATGGTCTTGATCGCCGCCTCGACGACAGCCGTGGCTGGGGCCTTATCGATGGCCGCCGGTTCGTTCTTAGCCCTGAACAGCGAGAAAGAAGTGAAAACGACGGAACTGGCCAGAAAAGTGTTCTTGGGCGAGGAATCGGAGGTCACCCCGATGGAAGAATCGCCGCTGGGATCGGCCGTAGTGGTCGGAGTGGCCTATATCACCGGCGCACTGGTGCCGGTGTTGCCGGTCCTCGTCGGCGCCAAAGATGCGCTGTTTTCGGTGTTCACCGCCGGGCTCATGGTAATTCTGGTCTCGACGGTCTTGTCGTTTTTGTCCGGCATGGACGTTAAACGCCGCATCGTCCTGAACCTGGCGATCATTACTGTCGCCGTCAGCGTCAGCTACGGGATCGGGGTATTGGCAAAGAATCTCTGGGGAATCTAGGTCTGATGCACAGCAGCTAGCGAGCCTGGAACATCGGCAGTTCGCGCGAACCTTCCGCTTCGTCTTGAATCCGGCGGCGTTCGGCGATCGATTCTTCCAACACATTGTGCAACATCTCGTCGCTTAACTGGGTCAGTTGAGCCGCCGCATCTTTCATCTCGGCATGCTCCACCGCGCGGGACAACACTTCGGCCTTCGTCGCGCCTTTTTTCTGACCGAGGAACGGCTTGACGATGAGGTAGATGACGTCCCGCGCAGGCATGAAGCGCAGAAACCGCCTGAGGAGGCGATAGGTTTGCAGCGGATAGTGGGTGAGCTTATAGATGAAGAGTTTCTTTAACCCCTCCTGGCGGACCTTATTGATGACTTCACCGGGCAAGCAGGTGGGGTCGATTTCTGAACACTTGAAGTACTTGTACCAATCAGTCACGTCGCTGACGAGCCCGCGCTTCACATACTCCTGCCAGAGCGGCGTCCCGCGATACACGCACAGGCGATTGAATCCGAACGTATCCAGCGGCAGTTTCGACGCGAAGTCGAACGTGGCCTGCATGTCTTCGACGGTTTCATCGGGATTGCCGACGGTGAAGAAGCCGTGCACGATTTCGATCCCGGCCTTCTTGGCGTTTTTGACGGCGTTGGTGACTTCAGCCAACGTCTGTTCTTTCTTGAGCCGATCCAGAATCTTCTGGCTACCGCTTTCGATCCCGAACATGACGGTCCGGCAATGCGCCTTGGCCATCACCGGGAATAGATGCTGGGCCACAGAATCCACTCGGCCTTCGATGCCCCATTGAATGCGGAGCCCAGCCTCGATCACGCCGGTGCAGATGGCCTCAATGCGTTTCGGCTGGAGCAAGAAGTGGTCGTCGACAAAGTAGACAGCGCCATACCCCTGCTCTTCGAGATACTTGAGTTCAGTGACCACATGCTGCGCGCTCCGCGCGCGCCATTTGCCTTCGTTGAAGATCGGAATGTCGCAGAACACACAAGGCCAGGGACAGCCCCGCGAGGTCTGCATCGTCGTGAACCGTTCCATCGACAGCACCGCCGGTACGTCGAGTGGCATCGATTCGACAAAGTCGAGCTTGAGGCTTTCGCGGTCCGGGAAGGGCCATTGATCCAGCTGCCGTTCCATCGGTCGGCCCGGATTGTTGATAATCTTGCCGTCCTTCATCCAAGTCAAGCTAGCCACACCTTCGGGATCGTGCAGATGCGCGAGAAGATCCAGCAGCAGCTGCTCACCGTCTCCACGACAGACGAAATCGACTTCCGAGCACTGCAGCTTCACCAGCCCCGCATTCAAACTCGCGAAGACGCCCCCGAAGGCCAGCTTCACGGTTGAATCAGCTGCGCGAATTTGGCGCGCAAGAATCTTTGCATAGGGATAGCTCGTGGTGCTGAGGAAGCTCAAACCGACGAGCGCCGGCTTCTGTTTCTTGATCATATCGATGATGACGTCGTTCGGCGTATCGGGATTGGCCTGATCGAATATGACGCACTCGTGCCCGGCCTGTTTGAGAACGGACGAGAGCGACATGACGCCGATGGGCGGGAAGCCCATCACGCGAATATTGCCGTTTTTAGCGCGTGTTTTTGCCGGCAGGGCGTAAAACTGAGGATCGCGGACATGGATGAGGAATACCAACATCGAACCAGCCTACCATGATTGTAGACCGGTAGGAAGGGAATTATCCCGCACCCGTGATGCTAAAGAGCGGAATGACGAAGGAGCCAATGGCTGTCCTGACAACAAGGGACAGGACTGCTGGGAGTTATCGACCGAGCGCAGCTTTCACCGCGTTCCCGATCTCGGCCGGATTCTTCACGACCTTCACACCCGCCGCTTCGAGCGTCTTCATCTTCTCTGCGGCCGTACCTTTGCCGCCCGAGATGATGGCGCCGGCGTGGCCCATCCGGCGGCCTGGAGGCGCCGTAATACCGGCAATGAAACTGACGACCGGTTTCTTGACGTGCTTCATGATGAACTCCGCGGCTTTTTCTTCCGCATCGCCACCGATTTCACCGATCATGACGATCGCCTGCGTTTCGGAATCTTTTTCGAACAGCGGCAACACATCAACAAATCCCGTCCCATTGACCGGATCGCCACCGATACCGACGCAAGTGGTTTCGCCCAATCCCATTGTCGAGAGCTGGTGCACTGCTTCATACGTGAGGGTGCCACTGCGCGACACAACGCCGACAACGCCTTTCTTATGGATGAAGCCCGGCATGATACCGATCTTGGCTTCATCGACCGTAATGACACCGGGACAGTTCGGACCAATCAATCGAACATCTTTTCCACGAAGCGCGCGCTTCACCTTCACCATGTCATTGACCGGAATGCCTTCGGTGAT
>JBKJWE010000127.1:0-4639 GCA_046717045.1 Nitrospiraceae bacterium
AATGGGTGTTTCTAAATCTTGGTGCAGCTAATAAGGGGGCCACGATCGATCCGTTGACGGGGGCCACGCCTGTCCATGAGACGAATTTGGCGGCGGGCACTCGTCCAGTCCATCTCTATCGCGATCCGACTGATGGCGAGGTTATTTGGGTGGGGAACGATGGAGACAATGCGGGTGGTACCACCACACCGGGCGACGACCTCGTCAACTGCAATAATCCAGCAAGGGTGGGTGGCCCAGTCACTGGAAGTTCGGTAACCATTCTCCACAATTCGCATCTCGGTCCCGGCGGCACCCCGCCGACTGTGGAAAAAACGCTCTGTCTTCTTGCCAAAGGCCATAAAGTGATGGCCTTCTCCCAGCCTACGGCTACCAATGCGGCAATCCCACGACGGACTTTTGTTTCCAGCGAGACAGCCGGTGAGATTGCGGTCATCGACAACACCCCTGCCTCTGCGACCAAGTGGCAACTGCTTGGAAGAATTGATCTCTGTAACCCACTCAAGGAAACGGTAGCCGGGACATGCAATAACGAGGCTGCGACGCCCTTGACCACGCCATTCACAGTGAATAACTCAAGGCCACACGGCATTCGATGGTCGAAGTTGACCGGCAAGGTCTACAGTATTCAGGAAGGCTATGGGCAAATTGCCGAGATCGATCCGATAACCTTGGCGAGCACAATCATCATTGATTTGGCCGGAACTCCCTACACGAGTTACGGCATCACCCCCGACGGCCGATTTCTCCTGTTGCGCGGACAGACCACGGCCCCCCAGGCAACGAAGCTAGGCGTTCTGGATCTCAGCGTGACGCCGGCAGTTCGCACGGACTTCGCAATACCTGAGTTGGATGGAACGGCGCCAGGCTCGTTTAAATTTTCTCCGGACGGAAAGCGGTTCTACATTCTTGCCGGAAATACTGCTGCAGCGACCAAGAAAGATCGACTGTTCGCGTTCGATTCCTCTGCATTAACAGCGGCTGTTCCATCCCTCACTCTCCTCAGAGAAATCGTATTGGTGGCTACCGGTGGCCACAGCCTCGACGTGCTGGTGCAAGGCGCAGGCGAAGCCAAATATGTCGTCGTGTCCAACAGCACGGATAACTCCTTATCCATCATCAACGCGACGGATAATCAAGAGAAGCAAAAGGTCACAGTGGGGCCAACCCCCGGCGGCGTCATGGTCTATCAGCCTGGTGCCGCCGCGGCAGGAAACCAAGCGACCGCGTCCCTCACATCGGGTGGTGCCACAGCATCACCGCAATTGCCTGAGCGGCTCGATGATCACGGCATGCCGGAGTAGGGAAACGCTCGAAGTATCTTTTTAGTCTGAGTCAAAGGGGGCAGGACACCCTGCCCCCTTCATACATACAGAATAAAAAACGTTTTCGCGATGGGAGGGACCATGGAAAAAGCACTGTTGCGCGTGGGGGAAGCCGCAGATATTTTGGCGGTCAGCCGCTGGACGGTCTACCGGTGGGTGGAGGAAGGGAAGTTGAGCGCCACAAAAATCGGTAAGCAGAGCTTACGCGTGATCGGGAACTCGGTTGAGAAGCTGATCTCCGAGAATCGGACGGATCACTGAGCGTCAGCTACGTGCACGCGACGGGTGAAGTGCGGCGAACAACATTATCTAGTACAGCTGTTGCAGAACGGACCCAGTGTCTTCATGGAAGTTCTAAAAGAACTCGCAGAGTATGAGTTTTCACTTATTCCTTGGCCTCGACCTGCCTCAGCCGGGGAGTTGTTTCGAAGAAGAAATCTTGAAACTGTAGCAAGCATGAGCAGGTATCGGTAGACAGGTTGTCGACGGACGGGTATAGCTTGAGTTCGTGGCGCTGGTCTATGCGTCGCTTGCGGCGACGGCGACTAGTTGCGCGTTCAGTCACATCGATATTTCTGGTGGCCATGTGCACCATGGTTCTCAAGAGGCTGCTCCGCACAGCGCGCTCTGCGCCTGGGCTTGTCAGGCCACGTCCGATGCCGAGCTAATCACGGAGCCGCCGTTGTTGTCGTGCGGTCCGGTCGCCCCGCTGATGGTCTCGTTTCCGAATCAGTTCATTCCTTCCCTCTCCTCAATGCTGCTCCACTCCCGTGCGCCTCCGTCGGTTCCCTTCGTCCATATCGACTAGGGGACCCCGGAGGCAAGTTTCGTGGCGACTTTTCTCTCGTTCCCTTATCGATTTCAATCTCTCGTTTCCGCAATTGATCGTTGTTGATCTATCGATGTCCGAGTCGGGCTGCCTCCTTTGCTCGGACCGATCCGGGGCGCGGGTGGTTCCTCCTGTGGCCTCCGCCCCGGTCCTACTACTCAGTGACATTGAAAGGAGTATTGCAATGAGAGCTGTGTTTGTTGTCGCTTTGGCCGGATGGTGGTGGATGATCGGAGCTTCATCGCTCGCGGCCGGGATTCCAGGGACTGCAGCCGTGGAGTCACAGGCGACGGCCGAGGCCGAAGCCATCGTCCAGATTTTCGGGCGCATGTGCGAATACCATCGTGAGGATGTCGAGGCGGCGCTCCGGGCATTCAAGAGGGTTCGAGGGGTGGAGTTTTTGAATGACCATGGCACGGTGCTGGTGCGGTATCAGCCCGGCGGTGAGACGCCCGAGCAACTAGCCGGCGCAGTGCATCGTGCGCTCGCGTCAGGGTGGAATTGCTCGGCAAAGGTGGATTGAGGATGCGCAGAGGTTCGCAACCGTTCAGAGGAGGGAAAGCCATGAATACCTTCACCAAGTTTGGTGGAATTGTTGTGCTTTTGTGTCTCACGATCCCGGCCTTCGCCGATGAACTGCAGCTTGAGGCGCTGCTGCGCACGCAAGCGTTCAACAAAGTGCTTGAGGGATTCGAATTTTATAACGTGACGATCGAGAATGACCTGGTGCAAGCCGATGGGACACACGAAGTAACGGCCGTGGCCAGCGGAAGGTTTCTTCAGAACACCAGACACGTCAAAGCGTTGTTTCTTGTCGTGGGCGATACGGTTGTTGGAGGACAAGTGCTCGAAGAGAAGGGATTGCCTCCCTGTATTTCATCATCCGGCACGCGTGCATCGTCGCTTTAACCACAGAGGAGGTCAGGTCATGTTGAGGCAACTTATGGTCGGCATTCTGGTATTGGGTAGTGTGGTCGCCATGGGTACGGAAGCGTTTGCACATCAGGCAGGCGGAGTCGAAATCGGAGATTTGAAAACTGGCTCGGTGGTGGGCCAGCCGTTCAAGGAGCTTGATGTCGATGCCCAGCTATTCGCCATCGAACTCGGTACGTTAAAAAGTTGGTATCCTCCGGTCACGATACTCGATTTCAAGGTTCGGCCGGGTCGGCCTGTGTTACTGAAGGTGACGGACAGTTCTGCCAGTGAGCGGGGATTCCAAATGACGGATGCCACCAACGCCGGCTCGCCGTCTGTCTTGCAGGCTCAGGTTGTTTTAAAACCTGGTGAGACGAAGTACATCGGCATCCCCACGAGCGATCTGTTCTATGCGACCCAGGGCAATACGTTGATCTATCGAGATCATCTCAATCCGAAGGATCCGGGCGGAAAGTTGCTCATGATTAAATAACGTCAAATTGCTGTGGAGTTCCGCTATCTGCACGCCCCGCTCATCTCTTGGTGACGGGGCGTTGTGTTAAGACCATTCGACGAGGGCGAGGGATATGCCTCGACCAGGACACATAGCACAGATGATCGCGTGCGGAATTAGAAGCAGTTGAATTGCTGGTTCTCGCGGTGGGATGGAGGGCGAAACAGACTCATCGTCCAGGACTAAGGTATCGACGCTGAAGCCGAAACGGTGCATCGGTCTATCTAGCGTACGGGCTCGACGGCAACCCACTGGCCGAAGATTTCACCGGAAGGATTTCGTGCATCGCTAGGAGGAGTACGCCGATACCCGCAAGGGGATGTAATTCAGTCCACAGGTTGAGAGAACGATCTTCTGTGCTATAAACGGGCCGGGAGGCTGTTGGTCATGTCAGTTACTTACATCTACGCCGGCCCTGCGCGTTTCGAATTCATGCGGGTATGTCGTCGTTGATTTCACAGTCGCTGCCCGTCTATAGTTTGCAGGACTGTCGCGCGTGTGGAAAGGACAGGGCTCGCCTGACTATGAATCGCCGCCTCCAGCAGATTGCCATTCTGTTGTTCGCTCTATGCCAGGCTGTGGTTTCGCTCCTTCTTCCGGCCCAGTTGGCGGCTGAGCAACCGGATGCCGCTCAGCGGCAGTATGAGCGAGGCACCGCGCTGCTGCGGAAGGGCGATCTCACCGCGGCATCCGAGGCTGCCAGGAGAGCGATCGAATTGAATCCCTCCTCGGCCGAAGCGCATCATCTGCTGGGTCGAATTTTCTTCAAGGAGCGAAAGCCGACTGAAGCAGTCGAGGCGTTCATGCGCGCGGTGAAACTCAAGCCGGCTTATGCTGAGGCGCTGAACGATCTGGCCGAAGTGTATTTGGCCCAAGGCAAGTCGGTCGAGGCGGAACAGACGCTGATCCGGGCCATCGGCGTCGACCCCAAACATGCCGACTCGTACCTCGATTTGGCCAAGGCCTACGACCAACGCCGCGAGTCGTCCGAAGCGGTGAAGACCTATCAGCGCCTGTTAACCGTAGTCCCGAACCACCCCGAGGCGTTGTTCGGGC
>JBKJWE010000128.1:0-9289 GCA_046717045.1 Nitrospiraceae bacterium
GACACTCAGTGTCGCTCTCCATACTCTGGACGAGAACGGCGCGAGATGTCTTGTGCGATACGTGTCACAGATATGTCTCCATGAATGACGCAACCATCGAACAGCCTCTGTCTGAATCGGACCGCTCTCAACCGGGTCAACTGTCGCCGACCAAACGGGCCCTCTTTGGGGTCCTTTTATTCGTCGGATTGGTCGGTCTCACGGAAGCCGGCGCCTCCTTCATCTATTATTTCCGTCTCTCGACCCAGGAGCGTGAGGCGATCGAATTGGCGATCGGCCTTCGAGAGGCCCCCGTCAACACGGTGCTGCGATTCGTTTCCCATCCCTACTTCAACTATGTAGCGAATCCGGCATTCACCTATGAGAACGGATATCGGCCCCACAATGCCTTCGGATTTCGAGGCGACACTTGTTGCGCGCCGAAAAAGCCCGGCCATACCCGGATTGTGGCGATCGGTGGCAGTACGACATACGGGCTCTATGTTACTTACGACAAGAACGTATGGCCGGCGTTGCTGCAGGAGAAATTGCGGAGCAAGTATGGCGACTGGATCAAGGTGATCAACGCGGGCATTCCCAACTACACGACGTATGAACTGATCGGATTCACCTCGATGGTGTTGCCGGAGCTGGCTCCGGACATGGTGCTTATCCATACTGGACTAAACGATGCGTTCACGGTGGGATATCCCGATGAGGGTGGGCCCGACAACCGCTACTTTCGTCATGCGTGGAGTTATACCCCCTTATCCGACAGTCTGAAGCAAGGCATGAGGGCGAGCCATCTGCTCCGCCTTTTCGGGGCATCCTGGGCATCGTCGAACGGGTTCTTGCCGGGCGACATGGCCGGTGCGATCCAGTATCCGGCTCCTGACGACAGGGAGATGGTCAAATATATCGAAGCAGCCAGCGGCAAATATTTCCGTCGCAATCTCCAAACGCTTGTCGCCTTGTGCCGGAACATCAATGCCGTACCCGTGCTGATCAACGAACCGCTTAATCCAGCCAAAGAAGAGAATGTGAACGGGTATCATCGAGCAGTGGTAAAGGCCGTCTCACGCAACAATTCGATCATGCGCGACGTGGCTGTGAAGAACCGAGTGTTGTCGATCGACCTCTACACGACGATGCGGGAACCGGGGTATTTCCTTGATGCCGCCCATGAGACGAAGGCCGGGATGGCTAAGAAAGCCGACGTGATTGCCGAAAGGCTTGCCGCCGCAATTGAGCCGTTTCGGTCTCCAGCCCATAGCCGGTAATCCTGACTCTCGAATCGATCTCAGATATTCCGTAGAAAGATGGCAGACCCATCATTGCGCATCGGCGACGGACCGGTGCATCGCGGTGTAGGTGGTGCGATGGATGTGTAGGCGACTCGGCTGTCAGAGTCCTACTTCCCGCAGGAACTTCGCCGATTCTTCCGGCGAGACGGGGTTGATGTAGAACCCGGTGCCCCATTCGAAGCCGGCGACTTGGGTGAGCTTCGGAATGATCTCGATGTGCCAGTGGTAGAAATCGCCCGTCTTTTCATGGAGGGGAGAGCTATGGAGAATAAAGTTGTAGGCCGGCTTGGACAGCACTTTGTCCATGCGCCGCAATGATTCCGAGAGGATCGGTGCAAGGAATTCGAATTGCGATTTCTGGCTTTCTTCGAAATAGGCCGCATGGCGCTTTGGCAAGATCCACATTTCAAACGGAAAGCGGGGGGCGAAGGGCGTGACGCAGAGGAATTCGGTATTCTCCGCGACGATCCGGTCGCCCGCTGACAGATCTTGCCGAACGATGTCGCAGTAAATGCAGCGTTCTTTCTGCTGATAATGCGCGCGGCAGCCATCGAGTGCCACTTGGACACTGGTGGGGATGATCGGCAGCGCGATGAGCTGCGAGTGGCTGTGTTCCAACGTCGCGCCGGCGGCGGCCCCATGATTCTTGAAGATCAAGATGTACCGGAAACGGACATCCTTTTTCAGGTCCAACATTCGGTCGCGATAAGCCCAGAGGACGTCTTCGATCTTCTTCCCCGACAAATCGCCCAAGCCGTGCTTGTGGTCCGGCGTTTCGATGATGACTTCGTGGGCGCCGATGCCGTTCATGCGGTCGTAGAGGCCAAGACCTTCACGCCCCAGGTCGCCTTCCACTTGAAGAGCGGGAAATTTGTTGGGGACCACGCGGACGGTCCAATTGGGCGAATTCGGCTCCGATGCTTGCAGCCGGTAGGCCATGATTTCTTTGGGGGTCAGCCGTTCTTGTCCCGGGCAAAAGGGGCAGATCCCGGTCGAAATCGGCTGGGCCGATGGCGCCTTTGCAAAATCGTGCGGGCGACCGCTCCGGTCCGTCGAGATAATGACCCAGCGACCGACAATGGGATCACGACGTAAATCGGGCATTCATTCCTCCGTAAAACGTGAGACGTGAATCGTCGGGTGTCAGGGTCTCATCCGATCTTGTTTTCCTAACACATCACGCGTCACCGGGCACACCTCACTGGCGTTAAACCCGCCACATGGCGGCGTCAAAATCCGGTCCCGGGACGGTCAGTGTCGCAGGGTGGTGGTACGGGTAGCGGCCGACCTCCAGGCCCTGCTCCAACAGGACAAGATGCACACGCAGTTCCTGACCCTGTTCGAGCTGCAGGTCTTTCATGGGAACGGCCAATTCAAGTACGGTTTTTCGCGCAATCGACTGATAGGCCCCGACCTCTTGCCACGCGTCGGCTCCTGTTTCGTGAGAGAGGGTGAAGCGATCCGCCCCGACAGGATCCATCGCACAGGTGAGCCGAAACGTCCGCTGGGGGGACCGGAGTGTCACCTCCAGTGTCATCGCACCCTGTCTGCCTCGCGAAGCCTCATCGGGATCGAGCCGCAGGTACAGGTGCTCCAAGCCCCATCCGAAATGGATCGATGTGAAGAAGCCATCCGCTTTCCACATGGCGCCGAGCGGAGGCTGTGTATTGATGGAGCCCGCGCCGCGCCATTCGAAGAAATCGGTCACGATGCCGTCAATGGTCGGGGCGATAAGAGAGTAGGGGATCGTGACACGGTCCGCGTTTGGTTGCGTCGTGATTCGGCAGATCGGTTGGTTGAGCAGGTCCGGCGGAGTCAGGCCCATCAGGGTCCAGACGTTGCGTACATGGGTTCGGAACAGCCGATCGAATTCCTGCTTATAGTCGGTGTCGAAGTCGTCCCCGTACCACCAGAACCAATCGCTGCCTTCAGCGGCATAAAGTTCGTTCCAGGCCGCCTGAGCTTTATCAGTCGGCAGATACGGTGCGAGGTCTAACAGGCGTGCTCTGGTATGGCCGAGGAGATCCCAGCCTTGATTGTCCTCATGATGCCCGATCCAAATCTTATAATCCTGGTTGATCCAGGACCCTGAATGGAGGTGGCTGAGAGGTTCTGGAGTGGGAACAGCCGTGAGGCCTTCCGACATGGTGGAGGCGAAGACTCGAAGACCGTCGTGGTCTAATCGCTTGCCCGCAAGCGCTGTGTAGAGCAGAGAGAGGAATCGCTCACCGCCTTCGTGATAGTGCTCCCAGGGATTTTCTCCGTCGAGCACGATCGCAATGAGTACCTGTTCCTGAGGCGCATGGTCAATGATGTCTCGCAGCCGACGCAGCACGTCCTCCGCAGCCGAGTCCGGCGTGTTCTTATAATATACAAAGCCGAATGCGTCCGAGATTTCTCGGTCACGGAAGACGATCGTGGCGGCCTGTCCGTCCTGCCCGACGCGGTAAGGACGGTAGAGATCGCGATGACGTTCAAAGGATTGCTGTGCGAGCGCCCTCGACCGTGCGAGGATCCCTTCGTCGGTGGCGAGCCAGCGGAATCCGTTGGCGGCGGCGAGAGGAATCACTTCTGGACAGACCGAGCCTTCCGATGGCCACAAACCGACCGGGGCCTGCCCGAACGTGGCGGCGTGAAAGTCCACGGCGCGGCGCAATTGCGCGTCGGCATCGTCGGGCGCACGGAAGCGCGAGGGCAAGGGCAGGTCTGGTCGCGCACGTCTGGTGATCTCGGTATCGATGACCAGCGGCATGATCGGATGAAAAAACGGCGTCGTGGTGAGTTCGATCTGGCCGCGTTCCAGGAGTGTGCGGTAAAGGGGGATAATGTCTTGAACGACCTGCCGCTGAATCGTCAGCACTTCCTGCTTGTCTTCCTCGGTGAAGTGACGATTCTTCGCGCGAAGCGCCCCTAGCCGAGGGTAGCGCTGGACAGCCCCATAGCCGAACCAGGCCAGGTTGAACCAAACTTGCAGATCGAGCAGTTCCTGCGTCGTAAATTGCCGTACGATCTTATCGAGGTCATGATTGAGTACGTCAGTGCCCCGCTTGACCAGCAGTTCGTGATAACGCGGAAAGGGCCGGACCATCGTGGCCCAGTTGGCGGAAAAGAAATGCCGGACGATGAAGGCTTTTTCCTCAGCCGTCAGGTCGGCAGCTGGACGTTGGGTATCTTCGAGGAATAAATCGCGCACGCTCGCCGCGCCGACTTCTTGCAGCTGCAAGAGCAGCGAGGGAGTGAAATTAAACGTCGATTTGACCGTAGGAAACTTCTCCAGTAGATAGGCCATGTCGAAATAGGCTTTCGTCGCATGCAAGCGTACCCATGGCATGCTCGCGGACCCGGCCAGGGGGTCCGTGTAGTAAGGCTGATGCATATGCCACAAGAAACAAACGTGGGCAGTCTTCATATGAGAAGAGCAGAAGTTTATTGCGGACTTATAACTAGTATGTCATAGGGGTAGGTGCCATGCAATCAACGGAGAAAATCGAGACCGCCGTTTGTGGCGAGATGATAAGCGCGGCCCCAAACAGGATTCGCTACTGGCTGCCGGTTGCCCTCTATGCCGGGATCATCTTTTTCCTGTCCGCTCAGTCGCATCCCGAAGAGCAGTTACCATCGTTCTTGTTGAAAGGCGTGAGTGATAAGATCCTGCATGCCGTTGAATATGGAGTACTCGCCACGCTCTGTTATCGAGCCTTTCGCTGGGCAGCTGGGCCGACCCTGTCATCCTATGCGATGCTCTTGTCGATTGTCACGGCGTCTTTCTACGGCCTCACGGACGAAGTCCATCAGTACTTTGTCCCATTGCGCGAAGCGAGTGTGTTTGATTGGATGGCCGATACGTTCGGCGCAGTAATCGCCGCGGTGGGTGCCGGCCGGATACTGGGGCACAATCGATCGCACGAGTCGTGACAAGCCCGCAGTCGCTCGCTATAATCCGCCACCTATGGCCACAGTCGATCCCGCCGCCCCGAAACAACCTCTGGCCCTTCCGGATCGCGCGCTCGTGGCGGAGACCGCTCGCAGCCGTCTGTCGCTCGGCGGGACTGTCAAGGCCCTCACCGCCTTGGCGGGAGATGCCTCCAATCGTCGCTATTTCCGTATTGAGTTGAATGGCTCGGCGATCCGCTCTGTCATACTCATGCAGCTCGCCGAGCCGGAAGCCTTCAAACAGTCCGAAGAAGCTGTCAGCGGGGCCACGCATGCGATCACCGACCTACCGTTTCTGAATGTCCATCGGCATCTGGCCAAGGCCGGGGTAGCCGTGCCGAAGGTGTATTACTACGATCAGACTGCCGGGCTACTCTATTTGGAGGATTTTGGCGATCTCACGTTATCGGATGGCTGTCGGGACGCAACGCCTGCTGATCTGAAGGCACGGTACACCCTAGCCATCGACGCACTGGTCCAGATGCAGATCAAAGCTACCTCGCCGGCTGATCCGAATTGTCTGGCGTTCCATCGCAGTTTCGATGTGCCGTTACTCATGTGGGATTTCGAACATTTTCTGGAGTATGGAATTGTGGCGAGACAGGGAAAACCGATGTGCGCCGACGATCACGTGCCCATCCGGGACGAATTCGAGAAAATCGCCGGGTTGCTCGCCGGCCAGCCTCGGGTTTTTGTGCACCGGGACTATCACTCGCGCAATCTGATGGTCGATGGCGCGCGACTCGGCGTCATCGATTTTCAGGACGCGCTCATGGGCCCAGCGACGTATGATCTCGCGTCGCTTCTGCGCGATGCCTATATCGCCTTGGACGAGTCATTGATCGATGAGTTGATCGAGCATTACCTCGATCAGCTGGAAGCGCAACGCCAGGTCTGGACCAACCGAGAAGCCTTTCGTCGTCTGTTCGATTTCACGAGCCTCCAGCGAAATCTCAAGGCCGCGGGGCGGTTCGTCTATATCGATCAGGTGAAAGGCAATCCAAAATTCCTAGCCGACATTCCGCGGACACTCGGCTACGTCCGGCGGAATCTCTACAAATACCCGGAGCTCTTCACGCTCCGCAAACTTTTGTCCATCTATGTGCCGGAGCTGCAGTAGCAAAGGTTGAATGCCGAACCATGAATTCTGAATTTCAAATCAGCTCTCAGCTCTCAGCACTCAGCACTGCTGTATGAAAGCCATGATCCTTGCGGCGGGTTTGGGCACCCGCCTGAGGCCGGTAACAAATACCATCCCTAAGCCGCTGCTTCCGATCGCAGGCACGCCACTTATTGTGTGGAACTTGTTGCTGCTGAAGCGGCATGGGTTCCACGACGTCGTGATCAATCTGCACCATCTGGGACCGATGATCGAGCACGCCGTCGGGAACGGTTCGCGCTACGGGCTGCGGATCATCTATTCGCACGAGCCGGTGATCCTGGGAACCGGCGGCGGGATCAAGCAGGCGGAGCCGAATTTTTCCGGCGAGCCGGTATTGGTGCTCAATGGCGACACGCTGGTCGAGCTGGATTTGGACGCCTTGGGGACGTTTCACAAGGAGCGTCAGGCGGCGGCGACCTTGGTGTTGCGCGATGATCCAGACGCGGCCCGCTGGGGGCTGGTCGAAGTCGACGCGGACGATCGGATCGTTCGCATTACCGGTCGCGGGCGGACGGATCAGGGACCGACTCGGCCACGCATGTTCGCCGGGATTCACATCCTGAATCCACGGTTGTTGCGCGACGTGCCGAAAGGCGTCGCCTCGACGATCATCGATCCCTATGTGGCCGCGATTCAGCGGGGAGATGCCGTGTTAGGCTACGATTGTACCGGCTATTGGTCGGATGTGGGGACTCCCGAGCGATACGCGCAGGCTGAACACGATGCCTCGGTCGGCCTAATTACGCTGTCGGCGAGACAGCCTGCTAGCCGCTGAGCAACCCGTCGTCTTCTTTTGCCTTCTGCTGTTTGATCAACCGAGCCAGGTAGGTGCGTTGCAATTGGAGGCGCTCCGCGGCTTTGGTCTGATTGCCGTCCGAATCCCTCAGCGCCTGATCGATGATGTGACGGCTATGTTCATCCATCGACTCATGATAGGGAAGATCCAGATAGGAGAGGGGGTCGGCGGCAGACGATCGGCCCGGTCCATCGAGCGATAGCATAATCGGCTCGATCGTGTCCGTCGTGCTGAGAATCACGGCGCGCGCGATCACGTTATCGAGTTCCCGGATATTGCCCGGCCAGGTATAGCGGGCCAAGGCATCCATCGATTCCCGACTGAACATCATGCCGGGCCGCTTCGCTTCTTTCGCGTGGCGGTTCAAGAAGAATTTGGCGAGGGCCGGGATATCTTCGACGCGTTCGCGCAGCGGGGGAAGCGTGAGCGTGATGACGTTGAGACGGAAATAAAGATCTTCCCGGAACGCGCCCGATTTGACGGCCTGTTTCAAGTCCTTGTTCGTGGCCGCGATGACGCGGATGTCGACGGAGACGGTCTTGCTCCCTCCGACGCGCTGAAATTCTCGATCCTGCAGGACGCGCAGGAGTTTCGCTTGAAGCGTCAGCGACATGTCGCCGATCTCATCTAAGAACACCGTCCCTCCGTCGGCCATTTCCAAGCGGCCCTTCTGCTGACGATCCGCACCGGTGAACGCGCCGCGTTCGTGGCCGAAGAGTTCATTTTCGAGGAGAGTCTCCGTCAAGGCCACACAGTTGATGACCACTAGCGGCATCGATTGGCGCGGACTCCATTGATGGATCGACCGCGCGAAGAGTTCCTTCCCCGTGCCGCTTTCTCCCAATAGGAGCACCCCCGCTTCGGACTTCGCCGCGCGCTGCGCCGCTTCCATGACGGCGCGGACCTTCGCACTCATTCCCACGATCGAGGCGTACCGGCTGTCCACTTCCGACTTGAGACAGGCCACCTGTCGCTTGAGCGAATCGCGTTCCAAGGCTTTATTGATCACGAAGAGCAAGTGGTCTTTGTCGAGCGGCTTGGTGAGAAAGTCGTACGCGCCTTCCTTCATGGCGTCGACGGCGGCTTGAATCGACCCATGCGCGGTCATCACGATGACCGGAATATCTTCGGCTTGTTTGACCGTCGGGAGCCGCTTCAAGACGTCGAGGCCGCCGAGCCTCGGCATGTCCAGGTCGAGCAGCATAAGGTTGGGCGCGTCTTTCTCCACTTGCTGCAGCGCCGGGACGCCGTCGCGCGCGGTGATGGTGCCGTAGTCGGACGCCTGGAGGCGATCCTCCAGCATGGTCGCGATGTCCGGGTCGTCGTCCACGATAAGGATTTTTGCTTTCATCGCACCCTCATATGACTGCCGCAGCTTTCGATCAACGGTCGTTCGTCAACGGTCAATGGTGAAGTAAGATGAGGCGTGTCCTTTCCCATTGACCTACGTACTCTCCATCACATTGATGACCAATCCTGTCAGCGGCTTCGGGAAAAAGTAGGTCGATTTATGCGGCATTCGTTCGCCGGCGGTGGCGACGGCCTGCACTTCACTGACCTTGGTGGCGTTCAGGAGCAATGCGCCCGTTCCCGTCCCCTTCGCAACCCAATCCAAGGCCTCATGGTCATCCTTGGTGTAAAGGATCGCCTCCTGCTCCCGCTGTGAGGGACAGAGGGCCGCAACGACGAGTTGTTGCAGCAGCGACACATCGAGCTTCGCACGGGGAGAGGCTTGCGCGCTTGGGCAATGCGCGGCTTTCAGCGTCAATGTGATATAGCGACTGTCTCCCTTGAGGGCCAGACCGAACACCGGCAGGGTGCGTCCGTTCGTCCGCATTGCCTCGATGAAGGTGCTACGCACGGTCGTCTGATTCACGCTGCGAAAGGGAAAATACTCGAGATCGAACGTGTTGCCGAGTAGGACCTGCACCTGCTCATACGAAGGTATCGGCGTGGTGGTGACACGATGAGTGGGGAGCACGGTCAGACCCGGATCTTCCAGCGCAGTGAGGAGCATCAGTACGCCATCGTACGAGTGCTGGCCGGCCGGCGATCCGGCCTGCTGCCGACGGAGTTTCTGATAGTTCAGCGCGGTCTCGTAGCGATGATGGCCGT
>JBKJWE010000129.1:0-2500 GCA_046717045.1 Nitrospiraceae bacterium
TTCACGGATGAGACCTTGCGGTTCCAGCGGGCAGGAGATTCCGAATCCATCGGCCACTTGAGCGAGCCGAAGGGGAAGTATCTCGTCATCGATGGGCAGCACCGGCTGGCGGGGCTGCATTTCTTCCAAGCCAAGCATCCGGATCAAACTCCCAATGTCGAAGTCCCCTGCGTGTTGTTCGACGGCCGAAGCGGGGATTTCGCGACCGAGATGTTCGTCATCATCAACAGCACGCATACGCGCATCAATCGGTCGCATCTCGTCGATCTATACGAGAAGGTTTCGTGGGAAACGCCTGAGAAAAAGTTTGCCGCGAAGGTGGCCAATCTCCTCTATGCTGAAGACGATTCGCCGCTGCAGTACAAAATCAATCGGCTCGGCGGACGTAGTAAGCAGGAAAAATGGATTCTCCAATCCGAAGTCTTTAATGAGCTGCTCAAGGTCGTAACTGCTCACAAGCGTTGGATGGAATCGCACCTGGGCATGAAGGCCGATCGGTGCTATGCGTTGGTACGGGACTATCTGAAGGGTGTGAAAAGCGTGATGGAAGAGGTGTGGGGGAACAACGAACGCTACATGTTCACGCGCGACGTGACGTTGAAGGCGTTGATCCGCGTGCTGGACGATCTGATCGTGGATCGCAAGTTAATGAGCGACTGGGACGAACAGCGCTCGCATAAACCGTTTGCCGAAATCGTGAAGCCTTGGGCGCCGCTGGCCAAAGAATTTCGCGCCGACGGCTTCTACGAACGGTTCGCGGCCAAGGGGCAATTGGAGCGAGTCCGGAAAATTCATCAGCGGCTACTCGATGCGATCGTGGGCTAGACTCATCGGTTTGTGTGCCATCGTGGCGGCGTTTTTCGCTCAGAGCTTGAGCCCTCTCACGTTCTCCGCTGTCCCAGACGAAACCGATCACCTGGAGGTCCGACCCGATCCGGCCGGAGGCGTTCGGGCCACCGCGCGCATCTCCTTTCCCGCCAAACCGGAAATCATCCAGGCGATCTTGACGGATTATGCCAGGTGGCCGGAGTTGTTTGAGGTGCGCATGAGGCTGGCCAATCTTCAGATCAAGGACGGGGTGGCCACTATGGATCTTCGGATCGACCACGCTTTGCTTCCTGGGGAACGGCGGCTGGTCAGTGAGTCGCGGGCATTAGCCAGCGGCGGATTGATCACCGATCTGATCGGTGGCGATTTTAGACGGTATCACCGTGTGTGGAAACTGACGGCGGCGGGAGATGGAGCCCAGACCAGAGCCTTCTTCGAATTGGTTACGGAGATCGACTCGATGGTGCCGGATTGGCTTGTGGCGCTGGCAATGCGTCGCGAACTGGAAGCGCATTTCCGTATCGTGAAGGAGAAAGCGCTTGCGCGTGCTAGGTCGGAAAAGTGAAATGGGAGATCTCGGCTTTATCGAGCCCTTGTTTCACGAGCGCGCCGATGTCGAACGTTCGTTCGACCTTTCGAATATCGTCGAGGCGAGTCTTGGTACTGGGATGCGGCGGAGTGAAGAGTGAACAGCAATCCTGGTCCGGCTCGATCGACGTGGTGAAGGTGCCGATACGTTCCGCTTGGTCCGTGATCTCGACCTTATCCATGCCGATAAGCGGCCGTAAGATCGGCAACTCGGCTGCCTCTTGAATCACCGAGAGATTTTCCGGTGTTTGCGAGGCCACTTGGCCGAGGCTGTCGCCGGTCACGAGTCCCCAGCAGTCTTCCCGCCTGGCGAGTTCCTCTGCGATACGCAGCATCAAGCGTCTATAGAGCACGACGCGAAACGGAGCCGGTGCATGGGCGACGATCTCGCGTTGAATTTCGCCGAATGGGATCACGTAGAGTTTGGATTTGTGTTGGTAGGGTGTGAGCGTCTGGACCAACTCACGGACTTTGTCTTCTGAGGCGCGGCTGACCAATGGACGTCCGGAGAAATGGACGAAGACGGCGCGGCAGCCACGTTTCATCAAGCGATAGGCGGCGACCGGCGAATCGATCCCGCCGGAAATCAAGCAAGCGACTTTGCCGCTGACGCCGACTGGCATGCCGCCGGGGCCGGCGACCTTGTTGATGGCGTAATACATCTCTTTCGAGAGCAATTCAACATACACGGTCAGATCGGGCTTGGTGAGATCGACCTTTTTTCCCGTGAGCGCACAGAGGTACGCGCCGATGTCTTTCTCGACATCCATTGAAGTCGGTCCGAGGCGTTTGTCGGCTCGTTTTGCTGACACGCGAAAGGTGGCGAACGCTTGGTTCAGGACTTCTTGTCCAACCGCTTGCTTGAGCACGTCCCAATCCGGTTTGGTCAGATCCAACGGAAGGGCGTGGGCCAGCGAGAAATTGGCGATGCCGAACACCCGGGCAAGCCGATCTTTGACGATCTCGTCCGATGCGCTCGGCGGCAGGACGACGCGGATGCGACTGCGTAGGCTCTCGACGCGTTTGGCGCCGAGATCTTTGAGCGCCAGTTGGATATTCCGAATGAGGCGCTGCTCGAAGTAGT
>JBKJWE010000130.1:0-4436 GCA_046717045.1 Nitrospiraceae bacterium
ATAACGCGCAATGGTAGAACAAGCTAAAACCAGGCGGGGCGTCGAGAGTTAATGTGTGCGGTAGTCGTCGGAGTCGTCCAACAGTTCTTCGGACTTTTCGAGATAATCCACATCTTCATCTTCATCGTCCAAGGTGAGCTCCTCTTCGATGTCCTCATCCATTTCACCTTCGCCGGATATGTCTACCTCTTCATCGCCCAGTTCCTCATCCAGCTCGGGATCTTTCGGGATCGCCGGCGAACCGGCCCGCGCCAGCGAAGCCTTCTTCGGTTCACCCTCCATCAACAACTTTCCGGCTTTCTTGACCATAGCGGTAGCTGGGACGGGTTTTGATGGCAAAAGAGATGCTTTGGCTTTCACAGGCTTCGCCGCAGCCTTCGGCTTCACGGCCTTCTTAGGCTTCGACGATTTCGCGGCGGTCTTTTTCGCGGCTTTCTTCACAGCTCGCTTGAGCTTGGCTTTCCCAGCCGATTTCTTCGCCGCCCGCTTCTTCTGCTTCGCCATCGAATGGCTCCTCTCGCATTCAATCGAACGTGTGAATGACTTTTGCGGCCTCCATCTAGCATGAACCTATAGGGTCTTGCAACTCATGGAGAAACATCCTCTTATCCATGCGGTTGACCCGCTCAATCCACCCTCAACCATCCCCATCGACTTGTCGTTTTTATCAAGGACTGACCCAGACCGTGACGACAGCCGGGAGACTGTCGGCCCCCTTCACTACGTCCGGACCGGCCATATCCGTCACCATGAGCGTAAACTGAAACCGCTTTCGTTCCGAAACAGGCGGCGCCATGAACGTGGCTTTGGCTTCGTTGACCGTGGTCAGGGGCACGCGATGCCCGCGAATCTGTTTCCATTCGTAGCGGAGGGGGTCGCCGTCGGGATCGTGACTCTGCATCCCGTCGAGTACGACCAAATTTCCGGCTTTGACCGAACGCTCCGATACGACACGCGCGATCGGTTCACGATTCTGTGCTGCATCCGCTTCGACGACGACATCGACCATTCCGATTTTCCCGCGATACTCGACAGTCACGACGGCCTTGCCGTTTCCTTTTACTTGAAGGATCCCATCTTCATCCACCTGTACCACCCTATTGTCGGAAGAACGAAACACCGTCCCGGCATTAGTTGCATTCAATGGACGCGCCACTCCATCATCAAACTGGCCCACTGCCGGCACAGGAAGACGCTTGCCGATCGTATCCAACCGCCAGGGTTTTCGAACGGAGAATTCCACGGCTGTGAGGGCGGCAGCCGGTACCACTGCAACCAATATTTCGTCAAAATCTTCGTGCCCGGCTAACCGACCTCTGGTGACTTCTCCCACCGCAAGGAGTCGCATAGTTCCAAGGGCATCGGCAGGAACCTGGATCGTGCCGGAAAAAGCCTGGCCCCCTTCTGCAAGCGACAGGCTGGCGGGTTCGGCTTGGTGGGAAGGCAGCGGTTCTTCATCCCCACGATACCAGTAGTACTTCACGGTTCGCAGATTGACGTCTTTCGCTGGTTCCACCGCCACAGAAATGGCCTTGCCAGATGTCACCTGGGCCCCTTGAGACGGCGTGGTAATCGTCAGGGCCCAGGCCGTGGAATCACTCCACCCTATAAAAATAGCCCAAGCGACAACGAGCCCTCCCGCCGTGCGAAGGGTCGCCGGAAAATGGACTCGAATCGTGCTCGGTAGCGGCATCTCGCTCTAGGTGACAAGAGGATCGTGCGGGGCGGAGGATCGTATAATTGGTCTCCGGCGTCAAGTGGGAGTGCCCTACTAGACCCCCTCTTTCCGACCTTGACTCGCATGGTAAAATGTCTATCAAGAGAATTAGATGAGTCTTTTACGGAGAAACCGGCTCTCACAATAATAGAGGCCCCGCCTCTGAGGAGCATATGAGGGCTCGCACCATCATCCTCGCAGGACTCGCCCTAGGACTCTTCATCGCCTGGCCGACCCAGGCTACCCTGCCCCCGACCGCCATCGTGATCGAGAGCGGATCGCCGTACTTCGTCCCGAAGTCTGTCACCGTCTCGAGCGGATCGCCCATTCTATGGCAAAACCCCACACCCACTGAACACACGATTACCCATACAGGCTGCTTGGAAGACGGGTCGCCCTGTGCGTTCGATTCCGGAATCGTACTCCCGAACGACACCTTCTCGCTCCCTGGACTCGCGCCAGGGCGCTATCCCTTCCTCTGCCGTGTCCACCCCATCATGCGCGGGGTCGTCACCGTGACTGACGCGTTCGTCCCCTCCCACCTCTAGCAGGGCGTTGAAAAAGTCCGCCACGAGATCGGGTCGACAGGCTCACCGTCCCGAGTGAAATCCAAGGACGCTTCACGTCTTTTGAGGCCTTGCGAGAATCCCGGCCTCTCGTGTAGGCTGCGGCGCTCAAGAGTCGCGAGCCGCCATGAAACCCGCTGTCGCCGTGCATGAACCGCTCAGTCTGACCGGAGACCGCCTCAGTCTCCTGGCCTGGCACATCCCCGACCTCGTCGCCTATCAGCACCACGAAAATGAATGGTGGTTCGCCCCGCTCGACGACAATCTTCCGCTCGTTCGACTCAACCGCACCGGCATCGAGATGCTCAAATCCATGAACGGCCACATCACGGTCGCCGCCCTCATGGAAAAGTACGGCACAAAGATCTGCGGACCGGATGGCCAACCAGGCCGGTGGCACCTCGAACGTTGGGCTCTCCCGACGTTTTCGCTCTGCTACTTTGGCACGGAACCTCCGGGCGGCCACCGGCACAGGGCCAAGTGGGATGTATTGCTCCAGCAGATTCGTGAGGGCTGGTCAGGGCAAGAAGGATTCGAGGGCGAAGAACATTTGGAAGACTTTCATCATCATGAATTAACCGACAGCACCCATGAGGACGGCCACTTCGACCTGATCGAAACCACCGTCTCGCATCTCTTCCGCGAACCGAATGCTGTGCTGAACGGCCTCACCTACGGCCGCTTACTCATGCAGCAATTGCGAAAGCTCGGCTGGTTTAATCCAAAGCCAAAAATCCTTCTCGAAATCGGCGGCGGACTCGGATATGTGGCCCGTGAGATGGCAAAGGAAATCCTCCCGTTCGAACGTCAGGCGATCAAATACATCTCGCTCGACATCACGCAGCCGTTTCTGAAACTCCAAACGAAGCGGGCGAAAGAAGGTGGCTGGACCGGCATCGGCACCCGGGCAAACGCCGAGGACCTCCCCTTCAACGATAGCTCGGTCGACCTCGTGATCGACAACGAGAACATGGCCGACATGACGCCGGTCAAGCTCACCCGGAAAGAGCTGACGGAGACCAAAGGCGAGACTGACCAGCATCAAGAAGCGTTGGACTGGATTAGACGATTACGTCTGCCAATCGAACCGAATCATCCGGACGATGTCATCTTTAATTTAGGACCGATACGCTTCGTCGCAGAACTCTGGCGGGTCTTGAAACCAGGCGGGCGCGCGTTCTTGACCGAATTCGGCATCGAAGAAGGTTGGCCGGCGCCGGTGAAGCTCCCAGGCCATACCGAATACGAAGTGCAATACACCCATTTGCGGCAAGCCGTCCGCTGGCTCGGCTTCCAAGAGCACTACTTGTCGCTGCCGCAATTTCTGGCGATCAAGCCTGACACCAAAGTCCTCTGTACCGGCGCCGCGTACACCATCCAACGCTTCTGCCAGGCGATGAACAAACCCTTCACTGTCCGCGCCTATTCGGAGAACGAACTGAAACAGACGCTGGGTGACCTCCTGCCCAAGTTTCAAGGCACACACTACCACGACGTCGCCGACCCAGCCTGGTTTGGTCTCATCGACTTCAAAGTATTGTTACTAGAAAAACCCGGCGGGGCGCTGAAACCGACCTTCACGGAGCAAAAGGGTTATCGGTGGTACAGCCAGCGGTGAAGCCGACCAGCTGCCCTTCTTGCTCGCGTAACGCGGCACACAAGGTCTATCGTACGTTCACACTAAGGGCGGTGCTCGTTAACGCGCGCAGTCAAGGGCATGCTGGTCGCCCCGCTTAAGGGGACAGGGGGAGGGAATCAGTCGATCGATTCAGTAAAAGGGAGCTACGCGGTGAGCCCCAGGTGTTGCTCGATGGTGCGGACCCGCTGTTCCAACCGCTCGACTCGCTCTTGGATTTGCCCGTACGAGAGCTGGATGAGCGCGCGGGCTTCCCTGAACTGTTCATCCAGATAGGCTCGATCGTCGGCGTGCCGCCGGTCGAGATGCATTTGGAAGCCTTCGGCAACAAGCTGGAGTTCATGCCTAAGCCCTTCGGTCAGAACACCGGTATGTCTCTTCGCATCGGCAATGTCTGCCCGAAGTGCTTCGGCCGCCGCGCCGACGATCTGCTGGAATTGAACTAACGCTTCCAGATCCACAATCCCTCTCTGTGAAAACCCCGCGAAGTGTAGGATGGCAGATCTACGAAGTCAAA
>JBKJWE010000131.1:0-4652 GCA_046717045.1 Nitrospiraceae bacterium
AAGCATGCGAGAGGCGAGCATGACGACCGGAGTGTTTTCGGGAAACGGCTGGACGTGGAAGATCACCGCATCGATGCCGGAGCCAGGAATGACCCGAGTATGACGACGGTCGACGACGTTCTCACGAACAAGGAGATCGCGATCATCGTGATTCTGAAACACAACAGTCGACCGGCTCCGTTTCAACACCGCTTTCAACGCCCAGCGGACACAAGCTCGAAGCACCATTCCGCGATCACGCGGCTCGGTAAACGTATAGCCAAGCCCGGCAAATGCATTAATGACGATAGGAACCTTCGATACCCATGCGGCAACCGACCCATACAGAATCGGCTTGAGGGCGACGTGATGTACAATGGTGGGACGCTCCTGTCGATACAACTTGATCAAATCCCAGATCACCATCAACTCCGACAGCGGGTTGCGGTTTCGCCGAATCAGCGCGATGGGAATCAGGCGAAAACCCTCTTGGCGAATCAGATCACCATGGATCGCGACCCGAGTGGCGATCGTGACGTGAAACCCCTGTTTCGCCGCCGCCCGAGCCAAATCAAGGCGATGAGACCAGAAGTACCAATCTTCGGTAATGAGAAACAGAATGTGCGGACTCGACGACCCTATGCTCGTAACCATGCCTGAAACATCAATGCGTTCCACAAGAGATACTGCCAGTTCCGTTGTCCTGAAAGATGCTCCCTCCACTTTTCCCGAATGGGTACCGGATGGAAATATCCCTCTCGGCGTAGGCGTTGTTCATCCAACAAGTCTTCCGCCCACTCTCGCAATGGTCCCCGTAACCAGGAGTCGAGCGGGACGCCGAAACCCATCTTGGGCCGCTCAATGAGTTCCTTAGGCACGTACCGATCAAGCAGCCGTCGCAGGACCCACTTTCCCTCGCCCTCTTGACGAATCTTGAGCGTCAGGGGGAGTTTCCAGGCAAATTCCACGACCCGATGGTCGAGAAGAGGGACACGGGCTTCCAGGCTGATAGCCATGCTCGCTCGATCCACTTTGACGAGAAGATCATCCGGCAAATAGGTCACGAGATCCAGATACATCATCCGCTTCGTGAAATCGTGAAGAGCCGCCCAATTGGCACGATTCGTGATCAGGGTGCGGGGTTCCACGCCCTGCACCACGAGTTCAGCCGGATTTTTCCAAAGGGAGATCATCCCCAGGTACATGGCATCTGGGTCTTTCACTGCCAGCAACGCGGACAGCTTGTGTAATTTATCACCCGGGTTTGCTACCGCTGGGAGCAACCTTCCGCAGCGCTCGAACAAGCTAGTCCAGGTCCCCGGCGATACAGCGGTGATGCCTTTCGCAAGACCTCTTCGGATCGACTCAGGCACTCGATCGAGATGTCGCCAGAGCCGCCTCCCCCAGAAGTAACGGTGGTAGCCAGCAAACAATTCGTCGCCGCCATCACCTGATAACGCGACGGTCACATGCCTGCGAGCCAGCTCAGAGACCAAGAAAGTCGGAATTTGTGACGAGTCGGCAAACGGTTCGTCAAACATGGTCGGTATGCGAGGGATGACTGCTTGAGCCTGTTCCGGTGTGACGTACAGTTCCGTGTGATCGGTCCCTAAATGCTCTGCAACCTTCTTGGCATGGACCGCTTCATTGTACTCCGCTTCATGAAATCCGATGGTAAACGTCCGGATCGGTCTGGTGCTTTGTGCTTGCATGAGCGCAACCACCAGGGACGAATCGATTCCACCGGACAGGAAGGCACCCAACGGGACATCGGCAACCATCCGCAGCCCAACCGCATGACGCAGGAGGCCATCGAGGGACTCAATGGCCTCCATATCCGTTCCCTTGAATGGTGCAGTACAGCCCGCTTCGGCGATCTCCTTGGCGGACCAATAACGAACGGGCTTCCACGTCGCATCCGAGGCATCAGGGTCCGGTGAGAATCCATCATGTGCCTCAAGTTGTTTTTCCCCGACGCTCAGCAGACAACCAGCCGAGAGCTTATAGAGGTGTTTGTAGATCGAGAGCGGAGCCGGCACGTAGCCTGCCCTCATGAACGAAGTCACCGCCCCGCGATCAATTTCGGGGTGGAAATCCTTGTACGCCCTGAACGCCTTCAGCTCTGAACCGAACAGAAAGGTCTTTCCAGCCCAACCAAAGTACAGCGGTTTAATGCCGATTCGGTCCCGAACGAGGGAGAGCGTCCGTTGCTTCCGATCCCAGAGGGCAAAGGCGAACATCCCCACGAATCGCTGCACTGCTTTCTCAATGCCCCACTCTTCGAAAGCGGCGAGCATCACTTCCGTATCTGAATGTCCTCTGAACTTCGCGCCGGCATGTTCCAGCTCGGTCCGCAACTCAGCAAAGTTAAAGACTTCTCCGTTGTAGGAGATGACATACCGACCCCCTGCCGAGACCATTGGCTGATGGCCCTCGGATGACAGATCCAGGATAGAAAGTCGCGTGTGACCGACCCCAATTCCTATTCGTTCGTCAGACCACACGCCTGAATCATCGGGGCCGCGATATCGAATAGAGGCAATCATGTCCCTCACAAGCGACGACGGGCTCCCTTCTCTCAAACCCAAAATTCCTGCGATTCCACACATGATTACCAGGATCTAAAGAGCTGGCGATTTCTCACAGGGGATGGGTGCCGCATCGCTTATCAGCAACCTATCCTTGACGATCTTGCTCCACACCAAGGCGATTCCAAATGATCTCCCACTGGCGCGTGCTGAACTCATCAGCGGAGCGGAACGATCGCCTGACATTCTGACTCATGGTTCCTGTGAGATTCAGCACAAGATCTCTGAGCAATGCTACTCCATGCACAGCCATTCCTCTGACAGCCATCAGGGCTGAAGGAAGGTCCCGAACCTGAACAAGTAGCTGACGGCAGTAGGCAATTCGACCAGAAGCCGATATCGCTGCGGATACACTAACGATCCGATACCCAAGAAGGATGTCAGGCAGCGCTGCAAATCGGCTCGTCCGAAAACTACGGAGCAAGAGTTCCTGATCCTGCCCCTTCGTCAACCGCTCGTTGTACGGATGTCCGAGAAACCACGATCGCCTCCCCATCCACGTGGGATGAGCGAGAGGAAATCCCCACCAAGGCCATCGACCAATCTCTTCATGCGTTTGAGCCGATGGATACACTCCCACAATCTGCCCCTGCCCTCTGAACAACACCGCTCCGTGTCCAAGCAAATCGACGTCAGGATGACCCTCAAGATATTTCACCTGCCGTTCGAACCGCTCAGGGTATGCCACGTCATCGGCGTCCATCCGGGCAACATACTTTCCTCGGGCAAGCCCGATGCACTGATTCAAGCGCGTCGCTAGCCCCTTCTGACCACCTTCTCCCCACACCACTTGAACCCGAGCGTCACTGACTTGACTGAGTAGCCGGCCAGTCCAATCCGTGGATCCATCATCGACGACTATCAATTCCCAGTCCGGAAAGGTCTGCCAGAGGATGGATCGAAGAGCCGATTCCAGAGTGGAGACTGCGTTTTGAACCGACATCACCACCGTCACCAAGGGAACAGACACCGGTCAGCTTTCCCGATAGAACATGCGTCCAGGCCAGCCCGCAGCGGTATATGTGCGCGCTCCGAAGAAACGCCAGGACAGTTCGAACGCGATACGCCGCGCGGCACGAGGCCCTCGTTGTGCACCCCAGATCAGTTTCGCCACCATGACGAACATGGATCTGAACATCCTCAAGAGCGGGCTGACGCTGTGACAATGGGCCACCGCCTTAAATTCCCGCCACTCGATGGGCTGACGAGACCGCTGTGCGATCCGTCGCATCAATTCTCCAAGAAGATCATCAAAGCGCCGATCGTAGGTATGTTCCCGGCTGACCCGCTCAAATCCTTGACACGCGATGGCATCCCGCTGCTGGGGATGGGTGAGCAAATATTTCACCGCGCTAACCAGCTCGTTGGAACCTTCGAATGTCAGTATTTCTTCTCCGATGCGGAAATAGCGCTCCAGACCTGGAGCCTGTTCGGTCAACAAGCACCCTCCATATCCCGGTACTTCAAACACTCGAGCCTTAATCTGACGACCTCCTGCATCTCTCTGTCGCTTTTGTGACCCTTCGCTAAAGTTCAAACTGACCTGAGAGGTCCGAACGATTTCCGAAATCCGTTTGGCTTCGACCGGACCGGCGGGCCAACCGTAGCCAAAACAGGCCACGTCAATTCCTTCCCTACGCAGCACCTCAACCATCGTCGCACGCTTCCCATACGCGGCCCCCACAAAGCTGACGGTATGCCGGCAGGCGGCAGCGGGAAGTGGTGGGAATAAATTCTCTCCATTTGCCGCCCATTGAGAAAGATAGACGCTGCCAATCCCGTCATCCTGATAACAGGGAACGGCATTTGGATAGGTCGTGACGTAGAGATCGAACTCGGGGCCAATCAGCTTGGAGAACATCGTATATTTCCAGGAATCATCGGTCGACCAGTTGACCAGCCGAGAGCCGCTCTTCCTGATCAGACGCAGCGTTTCGACCCAGACCTCGTATTGCATGAGCACGCAGAAGACGACATCCGGAGACGTTTCCTCCACCCGTCGAAACAGCGCACGATTAAGCATGGCAAAGTCGGCATAAGGCTCGCGGGAAAAAGATTCGAACAAGTTGACCTGATGCCCTAATC
>JBKJWE010000132.1:0-2760 GCA_046717045.1 Nitrospiraceae bacterium
ATTGTGGGGCCGATATCCGTTCTCATAGGTGAATGCCGGATTCGCTACATAGTTGAAGTAGGGATGGGAAACGAATCGCAGCACCGTATTGACGGGGGCCTCTCGGAGGCCGATCGCCAATTCGATCGTCTCACGCTCCTGGGTTGAGAGACGGAAATAATAGATGAAGGAAGCGCCGGCTTCCGCGAGACCGACCACTCCGACGAATAAAAGCACCACAAAGAGGGCCCGCTTGGTCGGCAACAGTTGACCCGGTTGAGAGCGGTCCGACTCAGACACAGGCTGTTCGATGGTTGGGTCATTCATGGAGACATATCTGTGACACGTATGGCACAAGACATCTCGCGCCGTTCTCGTCCAGAGTATGGAGAGCGACACTGAGTGTCAATGAAAGAGGTAATTGCGGCATGCCCTCAGACAGCCCCTCGTGCAAGGTGCTCACCAAAGCCGCCCCCTTGCCCCACACGGTATGGCAGGCTTATCATCCTGTCATGCAGGTTCAACTCAGCCATCCCTCGCGAAGCGTTGAAGTTAAGGGCCCTAAGAAGGCCAAGGACCTCCTGCGCGAGTTGAATCTTGTGGTCGAAGCCCACTTGGTCATTCGCGGCGATGAGTTGGTGACCGAAGACGAGATGCTCTTCGACAAGGATCAGATTGAAATTCGACCCGTCATCTCAGGCGGCTAGGGCCAAACGGTGAATATTACGTCGTAGCCTCCATTCAACATGTATCATTCAACATAAAACATTGATTAAAGATGAACTGCACCAAATGCAAAACCAAAGCAGTGATGGACCTCCCGCGGCACAATGCGGCCTTCTGTAAGGGCTGCTTCAACACATTCGTCCACGATCAGGTCGCGCGGGCGATCAAGTCACAGAAGATGTTCGGCAAGGACGACCGGATTCTGGTCGCGGTCTCGGGTGGGAAAGACAGTTTAGCGCTTTGGGATATTCTCCTGAAGATGGGCTACAAGGCCGATGCGCTCTATGTGAATCTTGGGATTGGGGGCTACTCGGAAGATTCGCACAGAAAAGTCGCCACGTTCGCCGAGACCATTGCCGCCCCTCATGGTGCGAAGCTGCATCTCCACACGGTCGAGCAGGAGGAAGGCGCAGGGATCAAGGAACTGGCGCAGCTCATCCATCGCCCGACCTGTTCGACGTGCGGGACCATCAAACGCTACCAATTTAATCGCGTCGCGATCGAGCAGGACTACGACGTCATGGCCACCGGTCATAATCTGGACGACGAAGCGGCACGCTTGCTTGGCAACCTCCTCCGCTGGCAGGAAGAGTATCTGGATAAGCAGGCCCCAAGCTTGCCTGCCTCAGTGGAGGGTTTTGCCAAAAAGGTGAAACCGCTTTATCGATTATCTGAACGCGAGCTCGCCGCCTACTCGGTCTTGAACCGCATCGACTACATCGTCGAAGAATGCCCCATGGCAAAAGGTGCCCGTACGCTGCTCTATAAGGAAGTACTGAACCGCCTCGAGACGGAATCACCCGGTACCAAACAGGCTTTCTACTGGGGGTTCCTCGACAAACAGCGTAAGCCGGAGACGGCTCCCACCAGGATGGCTGAGAGAGACCAAGCCTCGCTCCATCCCTGTTCCGCCTGTGGGCAACCCACCACCGCCGAGATCTGTTCCTACTGTAAGATGATGGCGAAAGCGAAGACCGTGCCTTCTCGCTAGGCGCGTCCACCCTTGCAAAGCCCCCATCGACCCCGTAAGCTCCGTTTGTGCTGAATGCTGCGTGTTGAGTTCGGTGGATTTCGAACGTGAGCGCTCCAATAGGTCACGAATGACGATTGACGGTTGGAATCGGCAGTAGTTCCTTAGCCATGGCTACGACTCCTCGCGACTACTATCACGTGCTCGGTCTCGCTCGCAGCGCCTCGGCTGATGAGATCAAGAAGGCCTATCGTCGATTAGCCCGCCAGTACCATCCGGACATGCACAGCGGCGCTAAGAAAACTGAAATGGAGAAGAAGTTCAAAGACTTGAACGAGGCCCATGAAGTGCTCTCCGATCCGGACAAGCGCAAGAAATACGATCAATACGGCACGCAATGGGAACAAGCGGACGCGTATGAGCGGGCTCGGCAGCAGACGGGCACCGGAGGATTCGGCTCCGGACAAGCCGGCGGGTCCTTCGGCGGCGGGAACTTTTCCGACATGTTCGAGAACCTGTTCGGTGGCCGTGGACGAGCCGGCGCCCCACGCGGATTCGCCGTCCAGGGTGAAGACATTGAAACGGAGGTCGGCATCACGCTGCGCGAAGTACTGACGGGCGTGAGCAAGCGCCTGTCCCTGCAAGAATCGGTGCCCTGTCCGACATGCCAGGGCACCGGGGCCCTTCGCGGTCGGCCATGCCCCAGCTGCCACGGCGCTGGGACCACGATCGAAACCAAAACGCTCGACGTGAAGATCCCTGCCGGGGTGCAGGACGGCACCAGAGTCCGTGTCGCTGGAAAAGGCCAGCTGGGCGCGAATGGAGGAAAGCCCGGCGATCTGTACCTGCATGTGACTATCCCTCCCGACAAGGTCTTTCGCCGGCAAGGCAGCGACCTACATGTGGACCTCCCCGTGTTCCCTTGGGAAGCGGCGTTGGGCGCCGATGTGATGGCTCCGACACTCACGGAACCGGTTCGCGTCAAGGTTCCGCCGGGCAGTCGGGCGGACGGTAAGTTGCGGCTCAAAGGGAAAGGCTTGCCTGCCGCTGCCGGTAGTCGCGGCGATCTCTTCCTGACCCTGCAG
>JBKJWE010000133.1:0-5352 GCA_046717045.1 Nitrospiraceae bacterium
AGCGTCTGCGCCAGGAGCGTCTTGCCGGTGCCGGTGGGGCCCACCATGAGGATATTGCCCTTCTGAAGTTCGACATCGTCGACGTCTTTTTCCTTTGAGGAAATCCGTTTGTAGTGATTGTGCACCGCCACCGACAGGATGCGTTTCGCGCGCTCCTGGCCGACGACATATTGGTCGAGGTGATGTTTGATTTCCGACGGCTTCTTGAGCTTCGACGAGATTTCTTCCTTCGCCTCTTCCCAATCTTCGGCGATGATGTCGTTGCACAGGTTCACACACTCGTCGCAGATATAGACGGTTGGCCCGGCGATCAGCTTGCGCACTTCGTCTCGGCTCTTGCCGCAGAACGAGCAACGAAGATGGCGATCCAATTTCTCCTGCTTGGCCATGCGTCCTCCTGTGAAGCTACTTGTCCTTCGCCGCGTCCTTTCCGCCGTCGCCAACCGCTTTCAAGAGCTTCGGAGGTCTCGTAATGACTTCGTCGATCAGGCCGTACCGCTTCGCTTCCTCGCCGGACATGAAGTAATCGCGCTCGGTATCGTGGGCGATCTTTTCGATGGGTTGTCCGGTGTGTTTCGCCATGATTTCATTCAGCCGCTCGCGGATCTTGAGAATTTCTCTCGCGTGAATGTCGATTTCAGTAGCCTGCCCTTGAAAGCCTCCCAAGGGCTGGTGGATCATCACCCGTGCATTCGGCAGGGCGAAGCGTTTGCCCTTCGTTCCCGCAGTCAACAACAGGGCGCCCATACTGGCGGCTTGACCCAGGCAGATAGTGTTGATCGGCGGCTTCACGTACTGCATCGTGTCATAGATGCCCATGCCGGCGGTCACGCTGCCGCCGGGCGTGTTGACATACAGGTTGATGTCCTTCTCCGGATCCTCGGCTTCAAGAAACAGCAGCTGCGCGATGATCAAATTGGCAAAGATGTCGTCAATCGGTGCGCCAAGGAAAATGATTCGGTCCTTCAACAACCGAGAATAGATGTCGTAGGCGCGCTCGCCTCGGTTCGTTTGCTCAATGACAATGGGAACTAGCATGCACGTCGTTCCTTTCGCCTGACATAAGATGCGGTTGGTTTCACCCTTGAATGACGGCGTTACGGTAGACGAAATCCAACGACTTGTCCGCGAGGATGCGCGCCCGAAGCTCATCGATGGAATCTTGCCCTCCGGCTTGAATCATCTTGACGAGTTCGGCTGCCGGCACTTTGAGCTCGGTGGCGAGCCGCGTAATTTCGTTGTTCATATCGTCCTGCGTGACCGTGAGATGCTCTTTCTCGGCAACGGTTTCTAAAATCAGGCCCACTTTGACGCGCCGTGCGGCCTCATCGCGATGCTCTTGGCGAAGCTTGGCCAGATCCTCTGCCGCAGGCTCCGACACACTGTCGAGGCTTTTCCTCCGTTGCTGTTGTTGCAAGTGCTGGCGAATGATCGCTTCCAATTCACGGTCCACCAGTGTGTCGGGAAGATCGAAGTGATGGGTCTCCACGAGCCGCTTCACAATCGTATCCTTGTAGGTTTCTTCGATCTCTCGCTTGAGCGCCTTTTCCATCTCGCCTTGGAGTCTGTCCTTGATCTCCTGCAAGGAGTTGTAGGGGCCGCAATCTTTTGCGAATTCATCGTCCAGTACCGGCAGGGTTTTGGATTTGACGGACTTGAGTGTGAGCGTGAATTGCACCGTCCTACCGGCGACGCGTGGATCGGGATGGTTCCCCGGATAGGCTTGGGATAACTCCGCCACGTCCCCTTCTTGCTTACCGAGGAGATGCGAATCAATTTGCAATCCCAAGAGGGCGGCATTCGCACCGACTTTGTGGAGGTGCCCATCCTTTTTGGTTCCATCCAGGGGTTTTCCCTCGAGCGTCCCCTCCACATCCAGCACGACATAGTCGCCATCGACGACCCGGTGGCCTGCCGGAGCTGCTTCCAGGCGGGCCTGTTGCTCGCGCAGCACTTCCAGCCCCCGGGTAATCTGTTCGTCGGTCACCGTCCGCTTATCGGGTTTGAGCGAAATTGGATTGGGTGCCTTGTAGTCGCGCAGCTCGATCTTCGGTTTGATTTCGACGGTAGCGGTGAAGATAAAGGGTGCATCCTTCTTTATCTTGACTCGTTCCAGCGGTGGAATTTCCACAAGCACGGGGACGATCCCCGCTTGGCGCACGGCTTTGTCGTAGTAGTCCGGGACGAGACTCCTCACCACATCTTCTTCCACGGCCTTGGCATAGCGTTGTTCGAGCAGGGCCAAGGGTGCCTTCCCGGGGCGGAATCCCGGAATGCGCACCTGGCGGTTAAGTTCGATATAGGCGCGAGAAAACCGTTGCATGACCTCATCGGCGGGTACCTCGATCTTCAAGGACCGTTTCATCGGGCCCAATTCAGTGACTTCCATTTTCATGAGTCGCACGCGCCCTTCTTCTTTGGAGATCGTTCACGAGCGGTCGCTCGCTGCCTGGCCGTGGTCTGGTGCGAGAGGGGGGACTTGAACCCCCACGGTTGCCCACGAGATCCTAAGTCTCGCGCGTCTGCCAGTTCCGCCACTCTCGCAAGGTGGGGCCTGCAGGAGCCGCCTCCTGCACGATCAGCAAACAAGCGCAAATACACGATGTCGTATGCCTTTTGTACCGTTGGAACCGTCCTACTGTCAACCCGTACTCCCGGGGGAGTGAAGGCTGGTTCCCATCGGTATTTCTGGCAGATAGGCATACCGAACGTGGCCGATCGAAGGATGGGTGCAGGAGAAGCTTACGCCGCTCCAATCTCCCCAAGTTGATAGCACCCCCATGCCGTGAAGCGTATAATAGTGGCATGTATCGATTCGCTCTCATCTCTCCCATATCTCCCCTAAGTTATGTGTTCAAGGAGGTGTAGGTGCGCACGGTTCTCGTTTACGTTGGGTGCCTGCTTGCGCTCCTTCCCGGCCCGTCTTGGGCCTATCGGGACTATTTCACGACGGAACAAAAGGCACAACTCGATAAGATCCAGACTGTTCTGGTGGAGGCCATCGCCTTGACGGACAAGGGGTCGGTCGATGCCAAGTCGATTGCGGAGGTTGCCTCGCGGCGGCTTAAAGAATTGGGCTATACAGTCATCCAGGATCGTACCAAGCCCTATGACGCCCTGTTTAAGGTGAAATGCGAACAACGCAAAACATGGGAAGGCACCGCAACGGCCGGCGGAGATGCCGATCTGCCTGATGCGCCGTCCCGTTTGTGGAAAGGGCCTGCCTGCCAGCTTAACTATGTACTCGGGACGATGAAAATTAATTGGCAGAAGGAAGTCAGGACGGATTTCGAAGACGCACTTCCGGCGGCTCAAGCCGCGAAGGCGGCCGATGCCGGGGCCTATGCTATGGAACGATTGAAAGAGCGGTTGGAGCAATATGACTTCCCTGTGCTTGTCACGGCCGAATGGGGACAGCCGGATCGGCTCTTGAAGCTCTTGGCTGCTCCGGATACCAGCCAGCTCCGAAAGCTGCAGATTATTTCCTTGCTGGGTGAAATGCAGGCAGATGAGGCCCTGCCGAAGCTGAAAGAAGCATTGAAAGACAAGGATCTCTCCAAACAGGCCACGGTAGCGCTTGGGAATATGGGAAAGGAAGGGATACCGATTCTGGTCGATATCCTCAAGCACTCGAAGCAGCCGGAACTCCAAGCGGCGGCCGCGAAGGGATTGGGCGACCTGGGCAATACGCACAACGACTCGTCCGTCGTGCCGCCCCTACTGGAGATGCTCGATGCACCCGGCATCGATATTACGGTCCAGACGGAGGTCGCGTGGTCGCTCGGCAAGGTGCCGGACCGGCGGTCGGTGAAGCCGCTGTTTGATCTTGATAAGAAACTACAAAAGATTCGGAAGGACCCGCCAGATCCGCTGATGAAGAAGTTGAAGGAAGCCGTGTTCTGGTCGATCAAACAGGTCTATACGGAAGATCAATACAGCTAGGGTTTGCGACCGACTGCAGGCCCCAGCCTACGGCCGAATCTTTCCAGGCCATACCCCTCGCGCCCGTTCAGGGCTTGGAGTTGTTCCGCTTTCTCTGATAATGCGCGGCCACTTTTAGTCGATTGCCACACAGTTGCATACTGCACCAATTGCGGGTGTGATTCTTGGTCGTATCGTAAAAATATAAGATGCAGGCTGCATTCCCGCATTTCTTGACCAGAGACAAATTGCCTGAACAGAGCAAGCCGCTCGCAGCCTCGGCGAGCGGGACCAGCAGGCCGTCCTTCTGCGCGGCTTGAAACCGAAATTGTCGTTCAAAGTGTCCCTTTACGCAAACAAGTTGCGGGTAGCCGGGGCATTGGGCCAGCAGTCGGTTGATGGATGCGACCGCTGAGCCAGGAATGGACTGACGGGCGACGATCCGCTTGACCATACTCCGCAACGTATTGCGGAACATGATCCCCTGCTTAAAAAGCTGTTCCTGATCCTTGTGATTCCACTGTGTCCTGACGACTCCGGCTTGGGCTGCGTTCAAAATCTTTGCCTGAACCAGCCACGCGACAAGGTCCTCGTATCCACCCAAAAGGTCCGTCGGATTTCCCCGCACGATCATCTGTGTGTTGATGAAGTCCAGGCACGGATGATTGCCCACAAACAGAAATGGCTGCTGTGCCTGCGCTCGGCCCGTTGTCATTTCTTTCCCTCCGATCCTACCCGGCAATCTAGCTCTTGACAGGTTAGCCTCCCAGTGGTATAACTGTCAAAAGTAAGTTTAGATGGTTAAAAATTACACCAGCGCCCCTGTGTCAAAGGAGGACCCATGAAGACCGCCATTATTATCATGTCAGATCCGAAGAGTGGTTCAGAGGATGCACTCGGACGGGTCTTTAACGCGCTTGCCCTCGCATCCGAGAGTAAACAAAAGGGAGATGAGGTTGCCGTGGTCTTTAACGGGGCCGGCACCCGCTGGCCGGCCGAACTCACGAAACTGTCGCATCCGGCCAATGGCCTCTACAATTCGGTTCGCGATGTCGTGCAGGGCGCATCCTGCGGCTGTGCGGAGGTCTTTGGGGCGACAGAGAGCGTCAAGTCGTGCGGGGTGCCGATTGTGAAAGACCATGCGCTGTCCGGGACAACGGGCCTTTTGAGTCTACGTCGATACATGTCAGAGGGCTGGAATACGGTTGTGTTCTGAGCTGAAAGTATACAGGGAGAAACAATGGCGACGAAGTATCTTGATCTGACGTTTACAGACGCCGTATGCCGTACACAGAAACAGTACTATGGGAGCGCAGGTAAGATCGTGGGTGCCCCTGAATGTGACCCGCTGGGGCAGGCAGAGGCCGAGTTCATTGCCGCGCGGGACAGCTTCTACTTGGGGACGATCAGCGAAAGCGGGTGGCCCTATAT
>JBKJWE010000134.1:0-4732 GCA_046717045.1 Nitrospiraceae bacterium
TTCGCGGAAGCCGCGAGACGGGCGGTTTCTGGAAATTCTGGGGATCTTCGATCCCTTGAAAGAAGCGGGGACGGCAGAGCTGAAGCAGGAACGGGTGCTGAGCTGGTTGCATCAGGGCGCCCAGCCGTCCGTGACGGTGAAGACGTTGCTCCGTCGCGCTGGCCTGTGGAAGCAGTTCGAAGCGGAAAAAGCGGCGAAAAAGAAGAAAGATGCCTAAGACGTGACGACGGCGCAGGACGATCGCGTGACCATCGGCAAGATCGAGCGGCCCTTCGGCGTGAGGGGCGAGGTCAAGGTTCGTTCGTTCAGCGATGCGCCTGGCCGATTTGAGCGTTTGGACCAGGTTCGTGTGGTTGGAGTGACGGGGCAAGCTGTCGAGGCCACTGTGACGAATGTGCGGCGTGCAGGTGACACATACATTGTTCGATTCGAAGGCATTTCGACGCCGGAGGAAGCTGGGACATTGCGTGGCGGACTGATTCAAGTGTCGCACGGGACCGCGCCGGCGTTACCCGACGGCCAGTTCTACGAATGCGACTTGATCGGGATGAGCGTGGTCAACGAGCAGGGTGAGGACGTGGGCCTGCTGGAAACGGTGTGGGACTTACCAGGGCATCAGGTGTTTGTCGTTCGCAAGGGGACGCAAGAAATTTTGATTCCGGCGGCGAAGGCCTTCATCGCCTCGGTGGATTGCGCCAATCGTCGCATGGTCGTACGGGCCGTCGAGGGGCTGTCGGAGGAGCAGCATGCGCTGTGACATTCTGACATTATTCCCGGACATGGTCGCACCCGTGTTGGGCCAGAGCATTCTCAAGCGGGCTCAAGAGAAAGGCTTGCTCGAGGTGCAGGTCCGTAATCTTCGCGATTACACGCTTGATAAACACAAGATCGCGGACGACATACCCTATGGCGGCGGAGCCGGGATGGTCATGAAAGCGGAGCCGATCTTGCGAGCCGTCGAACAGATTCGCGACGGCTATGCCGCAGCGGGCGAGCAGATCCGGCTGTTGGTACCCTCTCCGCAGGGTCGCCCCTTTACACAGGACTATGCCAAGATTCTCGCAGGCGACTCACGCCGACTCGTCATTCTCTGCGGGCACTACGAAGGCATCGACGAGCGCGTGCGGACGCTCTTGCAGCCCGAGGAAGTGTCGGTCGGCGACTATGTGCTGACCGGCGGTGAGTTGCCCGCGCTGATCCTTATCGATGCGGCGGCGCGATTGGTGCCGGGCGTATTAGGTGACCCCGAATCGATTGTGGAAGAGTCCTTTACGGAATCCTTGTTGGAATATCCGCACTATACCAGGCCGGCGGAGGTTCGAGGCCTGCCGGTGCCGGACGTCTTACTCTCGGGGCATCACGAAGCCATTCGTCGCTGGCGTCGGAAGGAATCCCTGCGCAGTACGTATCAACGGCGACCGGATCTCCTCCAGGATCGGGTCTTGAGTCTCGAAGATCGACAGTTATTGGACGACATTATTCGCGAGGGCGTGCCGGACATGCCCGTTCGATGTGGGGAGGAGGGGTAGGAACATGAATCGGTTAGAACGAGTACAACGGTCTTTGACGAAAAAAACGGTGCCCCATTTTGAGATCGGGGACACGGTGCGTGTGCACGTCAAAGTGGTCGAGGGTGAAAAGGAACGAATTCAGGTCTACGAAGGCGCCGTCATCGCTCGCAAAGGGACGCTTAACACGGAAACCTTCACGGTCCGGAAGGTGTCCTATGGCGTCGGCGTCGAGCGCATATTCCCGCTCCACTCGCCGATCGTGACGCGGGTCGAGGTCATGCGTCAGGGGAAAGTGCGGCGGGCCAAGCTATTCTACCTGCGCGGGAAGAAGGGCAAGTTCGCCAAAGTTGAAGATCGGGAATTCGTGGGTGATGCGAAGGGATCATCCGGCGCAGCGGCGACTGCCGAAGCGGCTGAAGAAACCGTCGAGGCCGGCTCAGGCACCAAGTCCTAATCGTATCCTCTGGGTCAATTGACCACGAGTGTCGGGCGCCCTGTTTGGGCAGACCACCTGGGGCAACGTCGTGGGACCTACCGATGAGTTCGAGTTGGAAGCCAGGCGACGAGGTTATCGTCGGATCGCCGGTCTGGACGAAGCTGGACGGGGTCCTCTTGCGGGCCCCGTCGTCGCGTCGGCGGTCGTTCTTCCTATACGCTGCCATATCGACGGGCTCGACGACTCCAAACGACTGTCCGAGTCTGAACGGACCGCGCTCTACGACGTGATTGTTCGTCGCGCAGTGGCGATCGGCATCGGATCGGCGACAGAGCAAGAAATCGATCGCCTCAACATTCTCGAGGCCACTCGCCTGGCCATGTGTCGGGCGATTACATCGCTGGCCTTTCCCATAGATTGTCTCTTGATCGATGCGATTGCCTTGCCGGCGGTCACCATCCAGACGCGATCAATTATCAAGGGCGATGCCCTGTCCGTCTCAATCGCCGCAGCCTCGATTGTGGCGAAGGTGACCAGGGATCGGCTGATGGTGCGCTATCACCGGACCTATCCCCACTACAATTTCCTCTCGCATAAGGGTTATGGGACAGAGGAGCATTTGCAACGGCTGGCCGAGCATGGCCCCTGCGCAATCCATCGTCGCACTTTTGCGCCGGTTATGGACGTGCTGCGGACGATTACGTGACAACGCTTGACCCACGGCGGCTCTTTGGGCAAGAAGGAGAGTCGGCTGCGGAAAGCTACTTGCGTCGCAAGGGCTATCGGATCGTCGCGCGTAATCTTCGTTCGTCGGTCGGGGAGTTGGATTTGGTTGCCGAAGACGGTGCAGTTTTGGTCTTTGTCGAGGTCAAGGCGCGGCGTACTGAAGCGTTCGGTGGCGCTGTCCACGCGGTGCATCGCAAAAAGCAAGAGAAACTCATCCAACTGGCCTCGCAATATCTGGCGCGCCACCATATAAAGGACCGACTCTGCCGGTTCGACGTGGTCCTGCTGCAGGGCGTGGAGGAGGCTGCCTCGCAAATCGATCATATCCAGAACGCGTTCGAGGTATCCGGAGACGATCTTCGCTGGTGACTCGACGATGATTCAGCTGATCCATGTTTCAAAGCAGTTCGATCAACGGCCCGCGCTCTCGAACGTCACGCTCGAGATCGAGAAGGGCGAGTTTGTGCTGCTGATGGGGGCCAGCGGGGCGGGCAAGTCGACGTTGCTGCGCATGCTCATCGGCGCGGAACGACCGGATCAGGGACAGGTCTTTGTGCATTCCAAGAACGTGACCGGCCTGAAGCGGTCCGAAATCCCGTATCTCCGTCGTAAGGTGGGTACGGTATTTCAGGACTTCCGCCTCTTGTCGAAAAAATCCGTCTTCGACAATGTGGCGCTTCCATTATTGGTGCAAGGCGTTTCGGCTGTGGATATCCGCCGCAAAGTCACGGAGGCGTTACGGGCAGTGGGGGTGGAACACAAACGGGACCAATGGCCTGCGGGTCTTTCAACCGGCGAGCAGCAACGTGTCTGTATCGCACGGGCGATTGTAAATGGACCGGTCGTTCTCTTAGCGGATGAACCAACCGGCAACTTGGACCCTCAGCTGACGAGCGAGATTATCGAATTGTTCAAGTTGATCAATGCGCGAGGGACGACCGTCGTCGTCGCGACGCATGATCCGCTGGTGATGGCGCAAGTGAATCGGCGGGTCGTCACCTTAGCGCAGGGCGTCTTACTGCCGGAACCGCGAGCCCTGGTATGAGAACCATGTTCTACATGCTGCGGGAAGCCTGGGCCAACATGCGCACGAATCGCATGACGACGATGGTGGCGATTCTCACCACTGCGTTTACCCTGGCCTGCGTGGGCATTTTCCTACTGCTCTATGTGAACCTCCGGGCTGCAGCGGGCTGGTTGCAAGACGATATCAAGATCATGGTGTACCTCGATGATCGGCTCTCGTCGGAGCTCGTCGAGGATGTCGGACAGCAGCTGCGTAGCGATCGCGCAGTGGCCTCGGCGCTGTTTATCTCGAAAGAAAAGGCGTTGGGAGAGTTCAAGGCGCAGTTTCCGTCGGAGTCCCATCTTCTTGATGGCCTGGGACAGAACCCTTTGCCGGCTTCCTTCGTGGTCGCATTGAGCCCTCCGTTTCGATCTCCGGATGCCGTGAAGCATTGGGCTGGACGGGTCGCGAAGCTCGCGGGCGTCGCCAAGGTCGATTATAATCAGGATTGGATTAATGCGTTGGCGACGGTCGTTCGGGCGATCGAATTGGTGGCCATCGGCATTGGGCTGATTCTTTCGGCGGCGGCGGCGACGATCATTGCCAATACTATTCGGTTGACTCTGTTCGCGCGGCGGGATGAAATTGCCATCTTGCGTCTGATCGGCGCCACCACCACGTTTATCCGGATTCCCTATCTGTTGGAAGGGGCGGTGCTCGGGGCCATGGGCAGCGCGCTGTCGCTGGGCATGTTGAAAGTCTTGTACGAACTGTTTCGCCAGCACATGAGAACGGCGGGGCGTCTGGGCGGCCTGGACAACATGATCGCGTTCTTTCCTCTGTCAGTCTGTGTGGCCTTGATCGCTGTGGGTATGGGATTGGGGTTTGCCGGCAGCTTTGTTTCGTTGCGGCGAGTTGGCGAGGCACGCGTATGAACCGTGGCGTGGGTCTGCGGGCGGGTCTCTCGATCTGCGCTCTGACGCTCCTGGCGAGCGCGACGAACGTCACGGCCGATGTCATCAGCGAGAAGATTGAACGAGAGCGGAAGGCGCT
>JBKJWE010000135.1:0-4305 GCA_046717045.1 Nitrospiraceae bacterium
CCGGATCATTCCAGCCTTTCTTTTTGATCTCCGCGATCTGTTCCCGGCAATGCCAGTAGTAGATATAGTTGCCGGTGGCGCCGGCGATGATGCTCCACGCAATTCCAATGCTCATCTCCCCCGTGATGAAGGTCGAGATCATGGGTCCGACGGCATAGACGGCGGCGTAGAGATACATCTTGCGGTAGAGAAACCACAGAAACGAAATGAAGAGAAATGCCGGCCAATTCCATGTCAGCGCAAATTTGGGCTCCTGTTCCGTCCCAAATTTCTTGAACTGTTCCAGATAGCGATCGGCGTTTGGGCCGATGAATTGCCGCCACAGATCGGTGCTGAGTGTGTATGGGGAAGTCTCAACGGGTTGAGTCTGGTCTCCCGCGACGGGCGTTCCGCAGTAAAAACAATACTTGGCGTCGTCCTGGTTCTGCTGCTGGCATTTCGCGCAGAGTGTCATGCGTAGGAATGTAGCATAACGAAGAGCCCATCGACATCGAGAGGCGGTCGCCCTCTTGTCGGAGATCGCGCAGTACCGCAAGTTGCTTTCACGACCCGCCTATGCTAGCTTCCCTTTCTTTACAATAGGATACGTTTGTCATGCCGACGGATGAACTGAAGGACGATGCGGCCCAATATCTGATGCAGACCTACACGCGTCAGCCAATCTCGATCGCGCGAGGGCGGGGGACGAGGGTCTACGATCTCGAAGGCCGGGAGTACATCGATTTCGTTGGCGGCATCGCGGTCAATATTCTGGGACATGGCCACCCGGATTTGGTCCAGGCCATCCAGCGGCAGGCCGCCCAGCTGCTCCATACGTCGAACCTGTACTACACCGAACCGCAAGTAAAGCTCGCGCATATGCTGGTGGATCATTCCTTTGCGGACAAGGTATTTTTCTGCAACAGCGGGGCTGAGGCGAACGAAGCGGCGATCAAGCTGGCCCGGCGCTATTCCCACGACAAGTATGGGGCGGGGCGATTCGAAATCATTACGATGAAGAATTCCTTCCATGGCCGGACGATGGCGACCTTGACCGCTTCCGGGCAGGAGAAGGTGCAGAAGGGTTACGACCCGCTCCTGCCGGGGTTTGCCTACGCTCCGGTTAACGATCTCGGGGCATTGCAAGCCTTGGTGACCGACAAGACGTCAGCCGTCATGTTGGAGCCGATCCAAGGTGAGGGTGGGGTCCATGTCGCGGACCGAGACTATGCAGCGGCGGTTCGGGCCCTCTGCACCGAAAAGGATATTCTGCTGATCTTCGATGAAGTCCAAACCGGCATGGGTCGCACGGGGACGCTCTTCGCCTATGAAAAGCTCGGCGTGAAACCGGACGTGATGACGCTGGCAAAGGGGTTGGGCGGCGGTGTACCGATCGGTGCCTGTCTCGCCACGGAGTCTGTGGCTAAGGCCTTTGGGCCGGGATCGCATGCTTCGACGTTCGGTGGAAATCCGCTCGCCTGCGCAGCGGCCCTGGCGGTGTTCCGTGTGTTGCTCGACGGCCGTGTGTTGGACCAGGCTTGCCGGATGGGCGATTATTTTGCCAAGAGCCTGGCTGGTCTGAAGGAACGGTGCCGTGTCGTCCGTGAGGTGCGTGGTATGGGTCTGCTACAAGCAATTGAGCTTGAGATTGAAGCCACGCAGGTCGTGAACGACTGTCGCACCCGGGGGATCCTGATCAACAATACGGGCGACCATGTGCTGCGCTTCGTGCCGCCGTTGATCATTGCCCAGGCTGATATCGATCGTTTGATCGAGGTGCTCGCCCGGTTGTTCGCCAAGCATGACGAGTCGGGAGCAGCCACGCATTGACGAGGGGGTGACAGAATGGACCGTCAAAAGACCCCACCAGTGATCGGAAAGGATCTGCTCGATGTGGCGGCAATCGGCAAGACCGAGATCGAGCATTTGCTCGCCTTTGCTGCGACACTGAAAGACCGCCAGCGACGGGGGATTCTTCATCCATTGCTGCCGGGGAAGACGTTGGGGTTGCTCTTTCAGAAGCCTTCGACGCGGACTCGTGTCTCTTTCGAAGCCGGCATGAATCAGTTGGGCGGGCACGCTCTCGTCCTGCCGATGGCCGACATCCAATTGTCTCGCGGCGAGAGCGTGGCAGATACCGCGCGGGTCCTCTCGCGCTATCTCGACGGGATCGTCATTCGGACCTATGACCACGCCATCGTGGAGGAATGGGCGAAGGAGGCCACGATGCCGGTCATTAACGGGCTCACCGATTTGAGCCACCCCTGTCAGGCCCTGTCGGATCTCCTGACGGTCAAGGAAAAGAAGAAACGGTTGAAGGGGATCAAGATCGCTTATATCGGCGATGGGAATAACGTGGCAAATTCGTTGATCGAAGCGGCCGCCAAAATGGGGATGACGATTGCCCTCGGCTGTCCCGCCGGCTATCAGCCGGATCAACACGTCGTCGACGTCGCACGGATTGAGGCGGCCAAGACCGGCGGCGTGATCGAGATCGGACACGATCCGCATGTGGCGGCCAAAGAAGCGGACGTCGTCTACACCGATGTCTGGATCAGCATGGGCCGCGAGCGCGAGCACGCGCGCCGCCTGAAAGTGTTGGCCCCTTACCAAGTCAATAGCCGGTTGATGCATCGTGCCAAACCGGATGCGATCGTCATGCACTGCCTGCCCGCTCACCGCGGCGAAGAAATTTCCGCCGACGTGCTCGACGGCCCGCAGTCCGTGATCATCGACCAAGCGGAAAACCGGTTACACATGCAGAAAGCGATTTTGACGACGTTACTGGAGAAGAGGAGCGTGAAGCGGCAATGAAGCGACCGATCAAGAAAGTGGTGCTCGCCTATTCCGGCGGGCTCGACACGTCCGTCATTTTGAAGTGGCTTCAGGAAACCTACGACGCTGAGGTCATCGCCTTTTGCGCCGATTTGGGTCAGGGCGAAGATCTGCAGGCGATTAAAGCTAAAGCCCAAAAGCTCGGCGTGAAAAAAGTGTATGTCGAAGACCTACGCGAGACCTTCGTCAAGGACTACGTGTTCCCGATGCTCCGTGGCAATGCCATATACGAAGGCTGCTATTTGCTCGGAACCTCGATTGCGCGCCCACTCATTGCTCGGCGACAAGCAGAAATCGCGCTCAAAGAAGGCGCGGAAGCGGTCTCGCATGGCGCGACTGGAAAGGGTAACGACCAAGTCCGGTTCGAGCTGACATATACGGCGTTGGCGCCTGGGCTCAAAATCATCGCGCCCTGGCGTGAATGGACGATGCGGTCGCGGCGCGAGCTGATCGAGTATGCGGACCGACATGGGATCCCCGTCACGGCGACAAAGGCGAAGCCCTATAGCATGGATCTGAACTTATTCCATGTGAGCTACGAAGGTGGAATTTTGGAAGATCCGTGGGAATCGCCGCCGGATGAAATCTTTCAGATGACGGTGTCGCCCGAGCAGGCGCCGAACAAGCCGCTGGAAGTCGAGATCGATTACGAGGCCGGAAATCCGGTGGCCGTCGACGGCAAGAAAATGAGTCCGGCGACCTTACTGGCCCACCTCAACAAACTCGGTGGAGCGCATGGCATCGGACGAGTCGATCTGGTCGAGAATCGCTACGTCGGGATGAAATCGCGCGGCGTATACGAAACACCGGGTGGCACGATCCTGCATGTTGCGCATCGGGGGCTCGAAACCCTCACGATGGATCGCGAAGTGCTGCACTTTAGGGACAGTTTGATTCCGCGTTTCGCCGACCTGATTTACAACGGCTATTGGTTCAGCCCGGAGCGGGACATGATCCAGGCCTCGATCGATGCGGCGCAGCAGGACGTCACCGGCACCGCGCGCGTCAAGCTCTACAAAGGGAGTTGTACCTTGGCCGGACGCAAGTCGAAGCAGTCACTCTACCGGCTCGACATCGCCACATTCGAAGAAGATGAAGTCTACAATCAGAAAGACGCCGAAGGATTCATCCGTCTGAGCGCATTGCGGCTGAAGATCCGGGCCCAACGGAAGAAAGCGTCGTCCTGATGGCCCAGGAGAAGAGCGGGGCGCGGCGCCGTTCCCCGGTCAAGAAAGCCTGGAGCGGACGGTTCCGCGAACAGACGGATCAGCTCGTTGACGTGTTTACCCGGTCGATCGGCATCGACCGCCGGCTCTACGCCCATGACATCCAAGGCAGTATCGCCCATTGCCGCACACTGGCCAAGGCGCAGGTGCTGACGAAGCGCGAGACCGCCTCGCTCATTCGGGGGTTACAGCTGGTGCAGCAGGAACTGGAACGGGAGCGGTTTAAAGTCATGCCGGAAGATGAAGATATCCATATGGCGATCGA
>JBKJWE010000136.1:0-6297 GCA_046717045.1 Nitrospiraceae bacterium
TTGAAGGACAACTCCCTGTAAGGTTAGGTGTTTTCCTGAGTCTATTGGAGGAATCGATACTCGTCAAGTCTTCACAGAAGGTTCAAACGGTCGGCCAGCAAGCCGCAGCGAGCGAGGGGGCGACGCGTACTTCGTCTGGTACGTGAAGCGCGTCCGAGCAACGCGAGAACGATGCTGGCTGGCTGTTTCAACCTCCGTCACACGATTTGGCCGTCCTGCATATGCACGATACGGTCGGACTGGGCGGAGAGCTTGTCGTTGTGAGTCACAATCACGAAGGTCGTCCCTCGCGCCTTATTGAGATCGCGCAACAGCGCAAAGAGGGCCTCTCCCGTATGGGTGTCCAGATTTCCTGTCGGCTCGTCCGCGAGGACGAGATCCGGTTTCTGCATCAAGGCCCGGGCCACGGCGACGCGCTGTTGCTCGCCGCCTGAGAGTTCTCCTGGTTTATGATGCAGCCGCTCGCGTAAGCCCACATCGTTGAGCAGACCCACCGCTTCGGCTTCAATGTCCTCTTGCGGTCGGCGTTGAATGAGGGCCGGCATACAGGTATTTTCCAGCGCCGTAAACTCCGGCAAGAGGTGATGGAACTGGAAGACAAACCCCACCCGGCGATTACGAAATTCGGCCTGCGCCGATTCCGAAAGCTGAAAGAGATCCTGGCCGTCGAAACGGACCGTCCCCTTAGATGGCCGGTCCAGCGTGCCGATGATATGGAGCAGAGTGCTCTTGCCGGCTCCGGAAGCGCCAACGATCGATATGAGTTCGCCGCGTTGGATCTCGAGGTTGATCCCCTTGAGGACTGCCAGTGAACGTTCGCCCATGGCGAATGACTTATGAAGATCGGTCACGCGAATCATGTTACTTCAAAGGAGTGAGTGCTAAGGCTCATTGTTTGGATAAGGCAAGATGCTCCGGCGCTCAGTCCTCGGCTTTCCTTCCTCAGCCTGAGATCCTATTCATAGCGCAAAGCCGCAACCGGCTCTAGTTTCGCGGCCTGGCGCGACGGCACGAGAGTCGCCGCGAAGCTAATCAGGATCGCGGACCCCGCCACAAGGAGGACGTCGGCTGCCGTCACATGCACGGGAATCTTGGAAATGTAATAGACAGTCTGATCGAAGGTCCAAAAGGTTTGAATCAACCACAGAAACGCGTAGCCGAGCGGGATACCGATCGCGGTACCGGTCAGGCCGATAATCAACCCGTTTAACATGAAGATGCGGCGAATGCTCGTGCTGGTCGCCCCCATGGCCTTCAGAATCGCAATTTCCTTTTGCTTTTCCGTAACAATCATCGTCAGGGTGCTGACGATGTTGAACGAGGCGACAATGGTGATAAGGACCAGCAGAAGGAACATCATCGTCTTTTCCAGCTTGAGCGCCGAAAAGAGATTGCGGTTCATCTGCATCCAGTCTCTCGCGGCGTAGGCAAATCCCAGCGAATGTTCCACCGAGCGAGCGATCTGGTCCGCACGAAACACATCGGCCACCTTGATTTCTACACCGGTCACCGCATTGCCGAGGCTGAAGAACTTCTGCGCTTCGGCCAAATCGATGTAGGCCAGGGACGAATCGTATTCGTACATCCCGGACTGAAAAATGCCGGCTACCGCATAGGTGCGGATTTTCGGCACCATGCCGATCGCGCTGATCGGTCCGACCGGGGGAGAAACGACGTTGATGGTGTCGCCCATGAAGGCGCCGAGCCGTGTGGCCAATTCCTTCCCCAGAATGATGCCTGGCTTTTCGACTTCAACGAGTGGTCCGTTTGGATTGTCGAGCGGTGCTTGTTTCACTCTCACCGGTTTGCTCAAATCCGCCAGCGCACCGGCCGAAAGATTTTTGGCCAATTCCGTCACTTTGTCTTCCCGCTGCGGATCGATCCCGCGAAGGACGACCCCTTGGACTCCGGATGGAGAGGTGAGCATCACCTGTTTCAGCACAAACGGGGTTGCGGCGATCACATCCGGAACGGTTTGAGCCTGTGCCGTGACGGTATCGTAGTCTGCCATGCCGTCTTTCATACGCTCCTGCACGATGATATGCGCCGTGGTGCCGAGAATTTTGGCTTGGATGTCTTCCTTGAAGCCCGTCATGATTCCAACGGTCCCGATCAAGGCCGCCACTCCGAGCGTAATGCCTGTAATGGAAACGAAGGTATTGAGCGAGATCGTGCGGTTGCGTCGCTTGGCGCGCAGATACCGCAAGCCGACAAAGATTTCGTAGGGAAGAGCCATTGCTATTGTTCAGGCCTCAATTGCGGGAACAGAACCACATCCCGAATGGAGGCTTGGTTTGTAAAGAGCATGATGAGCCGGTCGATTCCGATGCCTTCGCCGGCGGTGGGCGGCATGCCGTATTCCAAGGCCCGTAGAAAATCTTCATCGACCAAGTGCGCTTCTTCATCGCCCGCCGCACGCTGCGCCGCCTGTCCTTCGAATCGCTCCCGTTGATCCAACGGATCGTTTAACTCTGAGAACGCATTCGCGATCTCGCGCCCGGCAATGTACAGCTCGAAGCGATCGGTCAAAGCCGGATTCGAGTCCTTCCGCCTGGCCAGCGGAGAAATGTCGATCGGGTAGTCGGTGATGAAGGTCGGTTGGATCAGATTCGGCTCGACCGTTTCCTCGAAGATTTCGTTGACGATATTGAAGAGCGGCCATTTCGGATCGACCGGCACGCCGAGCTGCTTGGCCGCTGCGATAGCTTTGTCCTTATCCTGTAGGATTGCGACGTCCAACTTATTCACCTCGAGGATCGCCTGGTGATAGGACCAACGCCGCCAGGGAGGCGTGAGCGTGATGTCTTTTCCCTGATATTCGATCACGCTCTTGCCGAGAATCTGCCCCGCCAGGGAGGAAATCAGGTCCTCCGTCAGCACGATCAAATCCTGATAGTCCGCGTAGGACACATAGAATTCAAGCATGGTGAATTCCGGATTGTGGATCGTCGAGATCCCTTCATTCCGAAAGTTGCGATTGATTTCAAAGACCCGCGGGAAACCTCCGACGATCAACCGTTTCAAATAGAGTTCCGGCGCGATACGCAGATAGAGATCCACGCCCAACGCATTATGGTGCGTGACAAACGGCTTGGCTGCGGCCCCGCCGGGAATGGGATGCATCATCGGCGTTTCGACTTCCAGGAAGCCACGTTCGATTAGATAGGCACGAATTCCCGAAATGATGCGGCTGCGGGTCGCGAAAATTCCATGGACGTCCGGGTTGGCAATCAGGTCGACGTAGCGCTGGCGGTAGCGGGTTTCGACGTCGGTCAAGCCGTGCCATTTTTCCGGCAACGGTCTGAGTGCTTTGCTCAAGAAGGTGAGCTCTCTCACGTCGACCGTAAATTCGTTGGTCTTCGTACGGAAGAGCGTCCCGGTCACGCCGATCCAATCGCCCAGGTCCAGTTGTTCTGTAATCGTGTACGCCTGCTCTGAGAGATGATCCTTCTTGAGGTAGACTTGGAGCCGATCGGAACCGTCCTGCAGCACCGCGAAACCCGCTTTCCCAAATCGGCGCAATGCCACGACGCGTCCGGCAAAGGTGCACGCGATCTTCTCCTGATCCAGCACCTCTCTGGGTTTTTCGCCGTGCAGCTTGATCAGTTGCCCGGCGCGGTCCTTGACTTCAAAGCGGCCGCCGTACGGCGCGATACCTGCCTGGCGAAGGTCATCGAGTTTCTTGATCCGTTGCTGGCGCTGTTCGTTCAGTTCATCCATGGTGGCCGCCCTTAGCGATCAGCCTTCAGCGATCAGCTGTCGAATTCATCTTTCTCTGACGGCTGATGGCTGACGGCGCTTTTCCCAAGCTGTCTCATTTTCAAATAGGCCTCGATGAATCCGTCCAAATCGCCGTCCATCACGGACGACACGTTGCCCACCTCGTGCGACGTCCGATGATCCTTCACCATCTGATAGGGCTGGAACACATAGGAACGAATCTGACTTCCCCAAGCGATGTCCTTTTTTTCGCCGACGATGGCGTTGAATTCCACCTCTTTTTTCTTTTGCTCCACTTCATAGAGGCGCGCTTTCAGAATCTTCATCGCTCCGTTGCGATTCTGGAGCTGCGAGCGCTCGTTCTGACATTGCACGGCGATGTTGGTCGGCAAGTGGGTAATGCGGATGGCCGTCTCGACCTTATTCACGTTCTGGCCGCCGGCGCCGCCAGCGCGGAAGGTATCGATTCTCAAGTCTTTATCTTCAATGATGACATCGACGTCGTCGTTCAGTTCCGGATAGACGAAGACGGATGCAAACGAAGTATGCCGCCGTTTGTTGGAATCGAACGGAGAGATGCGCACCAGACGATGCACGCCTGCCTCGGCCTTGACGTAGCCATAGGCATAGGGTCCGGTGATCGAAATCGTCGCGCTCTTGATACCCGCTTCGTCCCCCTGCTGGAGATCGAGCGTTTCCACTTTGAATTTCTTCCGCTCCGCCCAGCGGACATACATACGGAGAAGCATCTGGGCCCAGTCTTGCGATTCCGTCCCCCCGGCTCCAGGATGGATCGCCACAATGGCATTGTTGGGATCGAGTTCGCCCGAGAGCAGGAGTTCGACGCGCAGGGTGGCCAGCTTCGGCTCGAACTGGGCGAGATCGGAGGCCAGTTCGCGCTCCAGCGACTCATCGCCGCTTTCTTCCGCCAATTCGAGCAGCGCGCCCAGGTCGTTCAGCTTCTCCTCGATCTCGCGCCACTGCTGCAGCTCGCGCTCCAACGTAGCCTTTTTACGGCTCACCTGAGCGGCGGTCTTTGCGTTGCTCCAGAAATCCGGCTGCGCGGCTTGATCGTCCAGGTAGGTGAGCTCATTCGTCATGCGGGCGAAGTCAAAGATGCCCCCGTAGTTCCGATACCAACTGTTCGACGGCACGCATCCGGCCCCGTACATCGTCCAACATCACACCACCCTTTCGCTTACACCGGCGTCGCCGCCACCGTACTGGGCTCGGGCCCTTTGGTGCGGAAATAGCCAAACAGGCACAACAGCGCGCAGAGTACCACACAGGCATAGGCAAAGACATCCCCGTGCCGGCTGTAAAACGAGTGGGGACGCCAAGCTTGGATGGCAGTATACAGAGCTTCTTCCGTGAAGAGGGGAGTGGCCTCAATAATGCGGCCGAAGGGGTCGACGAACCCGGAAATGCCGGTGTTGGCCGACCGCGCGAAGGCCAAATGGTTCTCTACAGAGCGGAAGACCACCGTCGCAAAATGTTGCGCCGGAGCCGAGGAGTCGCCGAACCAGCCGTCGTTGGTGATCGTCACCAGGAATTCTGCCCCATTGGCTGCAAGCCGGCGGACCAAATCAGGGAAGATCACCTCGTAGCAAATTGCCACGCCGAATTTAATTGGTTTTTCTGCGGCTGCAGCCTGGCCCGCGCTGTTCGACTGTAATTTGGGTGTCAGCGAGAGAATGGTGGCGCCGGGCCCCGCTTCAAAATCACCGATGCCTTCGACCAGTTTATCGAGAAAGAAGAGCAACGAAGACTTCAGGGGAATGTACTCGCCGAACGGCACAAGATGGTATTTATCGTATCGTCCGGTAATCTGTCCGTCCGGCGACAAGAGATAGGCGCTGTTCAACAGATACGCTTTCCGGTCCGAAAAGAATCGAACCGCAGGACTGCCAAACAACAGTGGAGCCTGCACGCGATTCGAGAGCGCGATGAGCTGCAGTTGGTACAGCGGTTCCCGTTCAAAGATGAACGGTGTTGCGGCTTCCGGCCATACCACCAAATCCATCGTCGTACCTAGACGCTCGGTCAATCGAGCCAACCGCGCCATTGTTTCGTCGCGATAGGCCGCATCCCATTTCACGTCCTGGCTGATATTCGGCTGCACCACTCCTATTCGGAGGGAAGCACTGGTCTCGGCCAAGGGAGGGCCGGTCAAGATTCCAGAGCTGTAGGTCCAAGAAAGTCCCACAAGGAGCGCCGCTGTCGTCACCAGCTCCCACGGCAGTTTCGCCGGTCGAAAGCCTCGGAAGTACGGCATGATCCAGGCAAGGAGTTCAGCCAGGGCCACGTTCACGAAGACGATCACGAAGGAGACGCCGTAGACGCCGGTATGATCCGCAATCTGAATGAGATCGATCTCCCGATATTGGGAATAGCCGAGCAAGGCCCACGGCAGCCCGGTTAAGAAATATGTTCGCACCAATTCCAGCGAAACCCACAAACAGGGCGCGGCAAACAGGCCGTAGCGTGGAATCAACGTGCGAAACCAGACGACGCCGGCGCTATAGATGGCCACATAGAGCCCCAGATAGGCCGTCAACAGCAGCATGATGCCGTAGC
>JBKJWE010000137.1:0-4545 GCA_046717045.1 Nitrospiraceae bacterium
CTTTCGATGTCAACATCTAAGACCTCCTTTATGAATCGACGTTCGGAGCTTACCGTGAAAAGACAACCGGAACAGTCCTTGTTCCGCCCGCTGTGCTGACGGACGACGTTGCAGTCGATTGCATCCCTGTACCATAATAAGGCGACTGCTGGATTGTTCATCGGAGGGCACATGCAGTTCTCACGTCGCACGCTACTGAAAACCACAGGCCTTGGGACGCTTGCCGGCCTAACGGGCGGTTGTGATGCGATCGGGTCAGTCTTCGGGCGCATGTTTGCGATGCCGCCGCGCGAGACCAACTATTTCACGCCCAACAGCAAATTCTACGTCGTCAATTATTCCGACTCCCCGTTCAGCGTCTCGCGCGATCTGCGCCAAGACGAATGGAAACTCTCGATCAAGGGTGAAGTGAAAAAGCCCTTGTCGCTCGGCTGGCGCGATCTGTTGAATCGCGATTCGTACGATCAAGTGTCTACCTTGATGTGCATCGACACCTTGCCCGGCGGCGACAGTTTGGGCAACGCCACCTGGCGCGGGATCTCGCTGAAGAAACTGCTTATCGAAGCCGGCGCTGACGAAGAGACCGCGCGCGACGTGATTTTCCGAGGCGCCGACGGCTATGACGACAGCATTCCCTTCCCGCGCGCCATGCAAGACGACGTGATGCTCGCCTATCTGATGAATGGTGAAAAGCTGCCGAAGGAACATGGCTTCCCTGTGCGCTTGATCGTGCCAGGGCTGTACGGGATCAAGAATGTGAAATGGATTATCGAGATCGAAGTCTATCCCGGCGATCATCTCGGTTACTGGCAACGCAAAGGCTGGACCGACGATGGAACGATTAAGATTTTTTCCCGCATCGATTCACCCGGACATTATCAGGCGTTGCGTGGAGCGGAGCAGACATTCCGCGGCATCGCCTTCGGCGGGCCGAACAGCATCAGCAAGGTCGAGATCAGCTTCGACGCGGAGCGAACGTGGAGCGAGTGCGAAATTGAGAAGCCGATGTCGCCCTATTCCTGGGTTGTCTGGAACTACACCTGGAAGCCGCCCAAGCGGGGCAAGTTTCAAACCGTCGTGCGAGCGACGGATACCAAAGGTCAGTTACAGATCGCCGAGCTTGTGCGCCCACAGCCGGCAGGAGCCTCTGGCTTACATACCATTATTACAGATGTGGAGTCGGTCTAGCGGCGCCGAAACACCTACAAAATCTTCACCCTAGGGACCCTTCTCCTTATCACCCCGCTGAACTAGGCGTGAAGATCCAGCATCAGGAGTAGGAGAGATGCTCCCCTACTCCTTACTCGGTTAGCCGCAGCAGGATGTGGCACGGGACTACTTGGCGAAGCCGCGGAACACCTTCCGCAGCGCGCGTTCAGCTAGGAATGGGTTTCGCTAATGAAGCGAATAGGGCTGTACCATCTGGTGCTTGAGAAACTCGCCTGCCCTATGGACATCCGCCTGTGAAGCCAACGTGCTTTCGTAAACTCCGCTTGTATCTGTGATAAGCACCAAGCGCCACCGGCCTTTAAATGCCGACTCTTCCTGCACGTTCAGCACTTCAATGAACGGCAGAACCACGGTACGTTCAGGCAGACTGTACTGAATCGTGAGGTGGCTGTCACGGAGGTCAAGCCGGGAAAATCCGCTGAGAGATGTGAAGTAGAACGTGGAGAAGATCCCCAGGGTCAAGAGAATGCTAAGGACGATGCTGACACGCCGACCGGCCGGCTGTTCTTGGTCCAGAGACCCCATACTAAGGAGACGATAGGAGAGACCGTATAAGACCTATCCAATCCCGCTTGATAACAGCACGAAAACGACGCAGGCGATCGTCCACCCCGTTGGGTCTCCGAATGACCAACTCAACAGTGAGTGATTCATTCTGATGTACCTGTATTAGAGAATCCCTTTGCGATTGCCCAACCCTCGGTACTCGCACATGCGGCACACCGGCTCCACATGCCCGAAAGAGCCCAGGCCCTGCCGGAATGGTGAGTCCGGATAACCTTAGCGAGCCGCTGCCGGAGCTGATACACGGTACTCGCGTTGTCGAACGAGAGTCAGCGACACTTTCCCCGTGCGGCTGAGCCGATCCACCGAAAAAAATACACGCTCCCAGCCAACACCTGTCAGCGCGGCAAGGTCTTCCATCGTTTGAGCCCCATTTCGCCTCAGGAGCAGAATCATTCTTCGATCGATCGACTGCGAACTGGAAGGTTGTGTTGTTGTGGGCCTCATCGTTCCCCTCCGTAACGACAGAAAGGTGAGAAGCAGTGCGGCAGGTATGTCGACTCTTGAACGTGATTATGCGCTCATCGAAACAGCTTGCAACGAATTCGTAAAAATACGCACGCAACTCATTGCGGCTTCCCGTGAACGAGATGGCATGAGGCCTTCCTTGCCGACCCTACCTTGGGGTAACATGGCCGCGCCTGGAGGCGTAGAATGAGCGACTCAAGCTTTACCGACCCGCTTGCGCAAGGCTATTACCGACAGGGCGAGAGCGAGATCTCCGCGACACAGTCCGCCGATGATGTCCTCCAAAAAGCCGACGCGCTCGCTCGACACGATTCGCGCGCCGACTTGATGCATGCGGCCTGCTATTACTTAGCCGCCGCACACTTTCTCGAACGACGCGATCCAGCCAAGTCCGCCCACGCATATCACCAGGCCGGCCGACAACTCCAGCACTTGGATCAATTCATTCATGCGGCCCGTGCCTTCTCGCAAGCAGGCGCGTGCGCCGAACAGGCTGCCCGCGCCGACACACCAGGTCCCTCGCAACAGCATCTTCAACATGCTGCTGTCCGTGCCTACTCACGAGCCAACCACTGTTTTGCAGAAGCAGGAGAATTGGACGAATCGGAATCCGCTTATCTCAAGGAACGCGACGCGAGAGTGACATGGGCTCAGATGCAAGGAAAGCATCCCTTGGCGCTCTTGGCCTGGAAAGTCACGAGCAACTATGGCACCAGTATTCGTCGGTGGACTGCGTGGATCGTGGGAACGATCGGGCTGTTCAGCCTGCTCTACGAAGTTTTTTTCCGCGTGCAGTGGCTGCAACCCATGAGCAATACGGAGCCCACTGCCTGGATCCCCCTCTGGTCAGGCCTCTACTACGCGATCAACGTGACGTCGTCGCTCGCCCTGGTCGAATACCAACCGACCCATCCGATTGCCCAGGCGATCGTGATGCTCAACGTCATCGTCGGCTATCTCTTCCTCGGCATTGGTATCGGCATTGTCGGCCAGATGATCAAAAACCGCTAACGCATGATCTCGTGGGACCGGTCAGAGTGCGAGTCGCTCATACCCGGCATGGCAAGGTTCGAGCCGCAGCTCTCCACCGTGGAAAAAGGATCGATGGGTCCAGTGTCGAAGCACCCCGTCACGATCGAAATTTAATTGGTAGTCATCGCACCAAAATCCCGTCGGCGTCCCTCGATGCGAAGGCTGTTCCTCCAGCACTTCGTAGCGCCACAACGCTTCGCCGGTCGGCATCGACGTTCGCTCAATCGGAACCCCAAGCTGCCGCTGTACCTCTTCACTGGTGGCTCGGTCTTGAACCATCTTGAGATACCGACTCTCTTTCGGAATGAACAGGGAACAGCCAGCTGTCACGCAGAGAAGAGTAAGCACAAGCGTGAGTGTGGACTTCATGGGTCTCTCCATCACAGGGTGATGTTGTTCGAACCCACAGCCTGCATCCTACCGCTTCCTGCCGCCCCATTCCAAACAGGCGATCAAAACGGCACAGTGTCATAATGTATTGAGGAAATGCGCCTGTACAGGGTCGCGTTTATCGACAGATCGATTGGACCGGAACCATGCGCGATGGCGCAGCCTGAAGAGATCCATTCGCATGGAATATGAGCATGTGACGCACCAGGGCAACCACCCGGCCTCATCGGTCACGCAGCGTTCGACGCGAGGAAACTTCCCCGGAAATCTGGGTGATCTCCTTAGGCGTGAGCATGCGCCATTCGCCTGGCTTCATGTCGTCGAGTCCAATCGGTCCGATCGCCACCCTGACCAATCGCAAAGCTGGATGCCCCACCGCAGCCGTCATGCGTCGAACCTGCCGATTCATCCCCTCGCGCAGTGTGATTTCAATCCAGGCAGTGGGAACGTTCTTCCTGAACCGGATCGGCACAGGACGCTCAGGCAACGAGGGCTCGTTTGGTAAGAAGCGTGCCTTCGCTGGCTTCGTCCGCTTTCCGCTGAGTAGCACCCCTTGCTGTAGCTGTGCCAAAGCTTCGTCCTTTGGCACGCCTTCGACTTGTACGAGATAGATCTTAGGAAATTTATGGTCGGGATCGGTGATCTGATGGGCCAATGTGCCATCCGAGGTCAGCAGCAACAGGCCCTCGCTGTCGAGGTCGAGCCGGCCTGCCGCGTAGACGCCAGGGATCTTGATAAAGTCCGCCAGCGTCTGCCGCCCGCTCGGATCGGTAAAGCAGGGCAGTACGCCGTAGGGTTTATTGAAGGCAATCGTGCTTGTGGTGCGGGCGGTTCGATTCACTGGAAGAGCAATACAAGAGG
>JBKJWE010000138.1:0-3879 GCA_046717045.1 Nitrospiraceae bacterium
TACGTTGGGTAACATCACCACCGGAAATGGCGGAACCATTACCGCGCGAACAAACCCGGGTGGCATCACCACCGGAGACTCCATTGACCAGCTCGCCGGGACTCTTCTCAATACTGGACCGGGTTCGGTGATTCTCTCGACATCGACCGCCGCTGCGCAGCGTATCGGTACCGCTGCTGCCCCCATACAGACCACAGCTTCGACAGTGACCGCGAGTTCTGGAACCGGGGGTGTGTTCGTGCACGAAACCGACGGTGCCAACATGACGGCCACTGCAGTCGGGGCCGGCGCGGTCTATCTCGGAACTGACTCGGGAACGCTCACGGTGGCTGGGGCGACTTCTTCTGTCAGTGGCGACATCACATTGGATGGCGGGGCCGCAGGCAATATTGCGGTGAATAGTGCCGTGACTACAACCGGCACCGTGCGCATCACGGCGCCGGGCGGGACAGTCAGTGAAACAGGCTCCATCACCGCAACCAATCTCGGCGTCCGTGCACTTGGTCCCGTGAGCCTCAACGATGCCAACAATGTCGCGACCGTTGCAGGCAATGTCACCGGAGCCGGCAACGCCTTCTCCTATAATGATACGAACGCACTGGCGGTCGGATCCGTGGCGGCTCTGGCGGCACCGCCGGTCGCATTTGCTGCCGTGGACGGGATCAGCACAAATAACGGCGCCGTCACTGTCACGACCACCAACGGCGCCTTGACCGTCAGTAATACCGCCGCGGCACTGGATGTGAATGCCGGCACCAGCACCGTGGCCTTGACCGCGGGCGGCCTCAATCAACTGCTCACCATCACCGGCGCCGTGACGGGCACGGGCGGCGTGACCTACACCGCCGACAACATGACCTTGACCGGCGCCACCAACGCCGGGGCCAACATCGCCACCGTGCAGCCCAATACGGCCGGCCAACTCGTCAACCTCGGCGCCGCCGATGCGGCCGGCACCTTAGGCTTGACCGACGCGGAACTCGATACCGTCACGGCGGGGATTCTCCGAGTCGGACGCGCGAATAGCGGCAACATGACCATCTCGAATCCCATCTCCCCGGGCGGCACAACTACGCTCTCCCTCATTTCCGGCGGGAACATTACACAAGGAGCTGGCGACACCGTTACGGAGACGAACTTCAGCGTGAGCGCTGTCAATGCCATCACCCTCACTGAAGCGAACTCTGTCACGACATTTGCCGGAACCGTGAGTACTGCCGGCCAAGCGCTGCAGTTTACTGATGCGAATGGATTCACCGTTGGCACCGTCGATGGCGTGGTCGGGGTCACGACGAACAACGCCAATGCTGCCCTGATAACTAATGCCGGCAACATCGTCATTGATGACGATATTTCTGCCGGGAGCGGCAACGCCGGAATTCAGGCGACAGCGGGCACAATTTCACAAAATGCAGGAGATACCATCACAGCTGCCGGTTTGACCGTACGTAGCCAAGGGGCAATCACACTCACGGAGGCGAACGACGTCGATACCCTCGCCGGGAATATCTCTGGAGCCGGCAATGCCTTCCAGTTTACCGATAGTGACGGTCTCACGATTGGAACCATGGCGGCAGTCGGAGGAGTCGCTGCCACGAATGGAATCGCTACCAACAACGGGGCCATCACCGTCACCGCGACAAACGGACCGCTTACGGTAGCCAATACAGCCGCCGCGCCCGATGTGAATGCCGGTACGAGCACCGTGGCCTTGACCGCGGGCGGGGCGAACCAGCTCTTGACCATCAGCGCGGGGACAGCCGTCAGTGGAACCGGTGGAGTCACTTATACCGCCGACAACATGACTCTGACCGGTACCACCACTGCCGGCGCGAACATCGCCACGCTCCAACCCAACACGGCCGGCCAACTCGTCAATCTCGGCGCCGCCGATGCGGCCGGTACCTTAGGCTTGACCGATGCGGAACTCGATACGGTCACGGCCGGTACCCTGCGCGTGGGCCGGGCGAATAGCGGCAACATGACGATCTCGGCCGCCCTGACCCCGGGGGCCACGAACACGCTTTCGTTGATCTCTGGCGGCACCGTCACCGAGAACGCCGGGGCCACGATCACGGAGACCAATCTCGGCATCAGCGCGGTGGGCGCGGTGACGTTGAATGAAGCGAATAACATGACGACGATCGCCGCCAACGTCACCGGGGCCGGCAACGGGTTTTCTTATACCGATGCTAATGCCGTGACTGTAGGGACAGTGGATGGCATCAACGGCATCACCACGAATAACGGCGCCATCACCGTCACGACGACCAACGGCGCCCTCACGGTGAGTAACACGGCGGCCGCGCCCGATGTGAATGCCGGTACGAGCACCGTGGCCTTGACTGCGGGCGGGGCGAATCAGCTCTTGACCATCAGCGCGGGAGCAGCCGTCAGTGGAACCGGTGGCGTCACCTATACCGCCGACAACATGACCCTGACCGGTACCACCACTGCCGGCGCGAACATCGCCACGCTCCAACCCAACACGGCCGGCCAACTCGTCAACCTCGGCGCCGCCGATGCCGCCGGCACCTTGGGCCTGACGGATGCGGAACTCGATACGGTCACGGCCGGCACCTTGCGCGTGGGCCGGGCGAATAGCGGCAACATGACGGTCTCGGCCGCCTTAACCCCGGCCGGCTCCACCACGCTGTCGTTGCTCTCCGGCGGTGCGGTTACGGAGACTGCGGGCTCCACTATTACTACCAGCAACCTTCGCGTCAGCAGCGTCGGAGCAGTAGATTTAACACAAAATAATAACGTCACTGCTCTAGCCGGCAATGCGAGCGGAGCAGGTAACACGTTTGGCTTCGTCGATACTAATGGTTTTGCCATCGGAACGGTCGACACGGTCACGGGCCTCACAACGAACAACGGCACAACCCAGCTCCGCAGCACCACGGGCAACATCGACATCAATCAACCGATCAATGTCGGTACGGCTAACCTAGGCCTCCAAGCTGGTGCCGGTACCATCACTCAAAGTGGCAGCGGCACCATTACAGCGGACGGCCTTGGGATCCGGGCTCAGAACAATGTCTCCCTTACGCTCGCGAACGACATAAACACGATTGCCGCGAACATTACCGGGGTAGGCAACACCTTTACCTACACCGACACCACAGGGGTGACAATTGGATCTATCCCAGCCATTGGAGCAATCGCCGCAATCGACGGCATCACCACCAATACTGGGGCGATCACCGTCACCACCACCAACGGTGCGCTCACGGTAAGTAACACCCCCGCCGCGCCCGATGTGAATGCCGGTACGAGCACCGTGACCTTGACGGCGGGCGGGGCGAATCAGCTCTTGACCATCAGCGCGGGGGCAGCCCTCAGTGGAACCGGTGGAGTCACCTATACCGCCGACAACATGACCCTGACCGGTACCACCACTGCCGGCGCGAACATCGCCACGCTCCAACCCAACACGGCCGGACAACTCGTCAACCTCGGCGCCGCCGATGCGGCTGGTACGTTAGGGTTCACCGATGCGGAACTCGATACGGTCACGGCCGGCACCCTGCGCGTGGGCCGCGCCACCAGCGGCGACCTGACCATCTCCGCCGCCATCGATACCTTAAATACGAACACTACCTCCTTGCTCTCCGGCGGCACCGTCACGCAAAACGCCGGCGCCACCCTTACCGAAACCAATCTCGCCGTCAGTGCCGTCGGCGCCGTCACGCTCACGCAAGCCAATGACGTCACGACCCTCGCGGCCACTGTCACCGGGGCGGGCAACGCCTTCAGCTATACCGATGCCACTGCGCTCACCATCGGTACCGTCGATGGCCTGAACGGCCTCACCACCAATACTGGGGCGATCACCGTCACCACCACCAACGGTGCGCTCACGGTAAGTAACACCCC
>JBKJWE010000139.1:0-6876 GCA_046717045.1 Nitrospiraceae bacterium
GCACGCGGGGTGTGCGCCATTCTCCTCGGCGACGATCCGGAAACACTGACGCATGATTTGCAAGATCGTTTCCCCCACGCCAATCTGATCGGCGACGATGCCGAGTTCGAGCGGCTCGTTTCGATCGTGGTGGGATTCGTGGAAGCGCCGGGACGCGGGTTGGACTTACCTCTCGAGGTGCGTGGCACGGCGTTTCAGCATCGGGTCTGGCAGGCGTTGCTGAAGATTCCGGTCGGCGCGACAGCGAGCTATACCGACATTGCCATGCGCATCGGGGCGCCGAAGTCCGTTCGGGCAGTCGCGGAGGCCTGTGGCGCCAATGCCTTAGCGGTGGCGATCCCCTGCCATCGGGTGGTGCGCATCGACGGCGCGCTGTCGGGGTATCGCTGGGGCATCGAACGCAAACGCTCGCTGCTCGAACGGGAGAAGCAGGCATGAACGCGTCTCGCCCGTTTTCCCTCCCTAGCCCTTTCGTTTCCTGCTGCGTTACAATCGCGCCATGAATCAGTCCATTAAATCGAAAGAGGATCTGCGTTGGCTGCTGGGCCATACCGGCGGGTTTCGCGGCGGCTACGTGACGGACGTGCAGATGTCGAAGCGGCGACTGTTCGACGAAGGCTCCCGTCGCGAAGTCTTGGCCGACACGGTCGTCACGGTCGTGATCCGCTATAAGATTCGGCAGGTGGTGCGGGTGGCGAAGTTGACGATGGGCGGCGTGACCGACTTCTCGATCTTCGAGCAGGAGGGCGCGGATTGCTCGAAGTTAAGTGTCATTCAGGCGGAAGCCACGGCGGGAAAACTACGCTTCTGGTTCGATCCGCAGGGGGAACTCTACGTCGTCTGCGATGAGGCGATTCTTGACGAAGTGGCTGTGCCGTTCGTTGAATCTGCGCCGTTGGATCGGATGCAGTGGACGTTCCAGAGCGAGGCGACGGATTGGCCGACGGTCGAGTGGATGCTGGAGGAACTGAACCAGCTGTCCGTGCCCTGCACCTGGCGTAAGGCCGCGCTCAAGCGCGGGCGTCATGCGACGACGCAATGGGAAGGAGACTTGATCCCGTTCCAGCCGCGCAAGGTTCGAGGGACAAGAGGGACAAAAGGCGTGCGCGTATCGCTCTATGGCCCCTGCGACGGCCCGGGTTTTGGGATCGCACTACGCGTGGACGACCCCAAAGATCGCCCGGCTTGTCGTATCTTAGCCTGCTTAGCCGATCGCATCGCGCAGCGGTATGCCGGTCAATGTCTCGTGGGCAACACGATCATCCCTGGCGGGGAATGGCAGAGTTGGAAAGCGTCGGAGCGGACCCGTTGGGGGACGGCCGAGAGACTCTGAGCGAGGACGTCGATTACGAGGGATTGGTCTGCAGGTCTGCTGTGTGGGCGCCTTTGCTGTGGGAATAGGCGACTTCGCTATGTGCGTTCTGCACGCCGTTGTAGTGCACCATCCCGTTCCCGTTTTTCCTGTTCACACATTCGACAAGGGCCCAGAATCGGAGCGGGTTGACGTTCTGCTTGCGGGCGACATAGAGCGAGGTGCCTTCCAGGACGGCATTCAGTGACAGGTCCGTCCGCCATCCCAGGTGCTTCGTCAGCGGGGAGATCACCTTTTCTACGGCCGCGATGACCTTATTGCCGTTGCTGAAGTGATTGAGCATGATAATCCGGCCGCCCGGGCGGCAGACGCGGATCATTTCGTTGACGACCTTGCGGTAGTCCGGCACGGCGGTGACGACGTAGGCGGCGACGACTGTATCGAACGCATCGTCGGCGAATTCCATGGCACCGGCGTCCATGCGGTGCAACTCGACATGGGTCATCCGGTGGTCCTTCGCGCGCGCCTTCGCCTTCTCCAACATGCCTTCCGAGAAATCGATGCCGACAATTTGGCAATGACGGGGATACATCGGGAGGGCTAATCCGGTGCCGATACCTACCTCGAGGATTTTTTCGTTCGGTTGGACGTTGAGGTTGCGGATGGCGGATTCGCGCCCTTCGTGAAACACTTTGCCGAAAATCTGATCGTAGACTCCGGCATAGGACGTATAGACACGCTCGACTTTGGCTAAATCCATACCACCTCCGATTCCAAACCTTATACGGTTTGCGCACCCCGGCAGTCGGGATGAACAGCCGATTCATGCTCGATAAGGAAAATATCCGAGGGCGGAGCACCTGAATGGAACGAGGAACCCGCCGACTCCACAATCGAAGCTAATGTAGCCAAGTCGCAGGGTTGAGTCAACAACTTCTTCGGTCTCACATTCGGAATGTCTTTACGTCGAAGGTCTTCGAACTTGACGGTGTGACAGACGCGAGGGGCTTGGGGATTCCTTGCCGCCGCTTGATTCGCCGTCGACCCCCGTGGGATAGGTACGAGGATGATTCTCGCGGGACTCTTTGCCGGCGTCATGTGTCTCGGACTCATTCTGGGAGACTGGCTCTATTTCGTGCGGCTCACGCCGGACGCCAGCCGCTACGGCTGCACGGTGGCTCGCCGCCGCGATCGCTTCGGCGATGCCGACGCGCCCCGACTACGCGCCCGGTTCGATGCCGATGGCGCGCTCACGCTGCCGCACGGCATTGCCCGGTACGATCCTGAACTGCAGCACATCGCGATCCGCCCGCAGTATCATCTCTTTTCGATGAGTTTTCGCACGCTCTGGCCGTTAAAAGGTTTGATCCATCTGACGCCGGACGAGCAGGCCTTCTCCACCGTGTGTATCAAGCGCGTACCCTGGTCCTCTGCGCTTATCACGCTCGCATGGTTTTTCATCGTCGGCGTCGGCACCCTGTCCTTCATGGTCGACTATGCTCTTCAGGGTGGGTTCGGATCATTGACCGGAATCTTGATGGGCGCCGGCATCTTCGGCATCGGTTTGCTGGTGTTCGTGTTCGGCCTGATGACGGTGGTGGTGTCGTATCGACTGGAGAACGGCCGGCTGACGCAGGTCTATTCCGAATTGAAAGAAGTCGTAGAGCAGACGGTGCCCGCGCCCCGTCTTACGATGTGAAGAGGTTAAGGAACTGATCGTACTCGGCAGGGAGAGTCAGGCCGGATCGGTTGCGGGCAAGTCCGGCGATAATGCCCCGATGTTTTTTCTGGAGGCCGGAGGCGTCGAAAGCCTGACGGAATTGTTGCCAGCGGAAGGCTGCATCGGTGGCGAGCCGGGCCTGCTCCGAAGGAGGGAGCGCTCGGACAGAGGTCACGAACGAGCGGAGAGCCTTCTCCACGCTTTCGTAGGGTGGAGCCAGCTTGAGCTGGGCGTAGAAGGTTTCCAGGCGAAGACGGAACTCATCTTTGAGGGCCTGGATTTGATCGGCTGACATGGGCATGGCTTCTGGCATGGCCATCAGGTGGATGATACGGTATGAAGAAGCAATGTGACAACTCTTCAACGGAGGATGGCATGACGTCTGTCTGGCGTGCGTTGTTCGGATTGATCGTGGTGGCGGCTCTTGCAGGGTGCTCGTCCTCTCATCATCATCACGGGATGATGGGCGAGGGCAAGGGCGACGAGTATTGGCAGAAGGGGAAAGAGGATGTCGCTCGACTGATCGACACAACGGTGAAGGATCCATCCAAGGCCCAGCAAGCCAAGGCGATCGCCGGCGAGATCGTGGCTGAATTGAAGGCGAGCCGCGAGCAGGACCGCGCGTCGCATCGGAAGATCTATGAGCTGAACGCGAACTATCAGGCGACACCGGAAGACTTTATCAAGGTTCTGGATGAGGCGAGCAACCACCGCATGCGATCCGCCACGAAGGTCCTCGGTCTGCGCTTCAAGATGAAGGAGCTGATGACGGCGGAGGAGTGGAAAGCGATGTCGGACGAGATGGCGGCCTACAGCGCGCGGTATCAGCATGGCGGGTCTCAGTCGAAGGGCGGCTACTGAATAATGGCCGGTGCGGCCGTGAGTGGAACAGCCGACCACGTCGCGCCGCCATCCCTGGAACGCTAGAGACCGCTGCCGTTCGTCCCGGCGTACAGTGTGCGTGGATCGCGCGGGCTCATGGCGAGCGAGCGGATGTTCAGGGTGGTCAAGCCGCGATTCATCGCCTGCCAGCCGTTCCCGCTGTCGCCACTCATCCAGACCCCGCCGGGTCCTCCGATGTACAGGCTGGCCGGGTCTGTCGGATGGATCAGGATGCTGCTGACGAAGGGGTCGGGCATAGTCTGTCCGATCCGTTCCCATTGCTCCCCGCGATTCGCCGTGCGAAAGAGCCCTTTGGTGGTTCCGGCATAGAGAATGGCAGGATTGCCCGGATCCAGCATGATCGCATTGACGCCCAGTGCCATGGCGCCCATCAGTTCCGTTTCCGGAATCAATCCATGGTTGATCTTCTTCCACGACGTCGCCGCATCGTCGGATCGATACATGCCGCCGGTCGTCCCTGCGTAAAGCACCCTTGGATCTTTCTGGTTGATGGCAATGGAAACGACAATGTGAACCTCCTTCATGCCCGCCATCCGCTCTTCCCATTCTCGCCCACCGTCCTTGGTATAGAACGCGCCGACCGTCGTGGCGATGTAGATCATTTCGGTCCGGGTCGGATGAAAGACAAATTGGTTGACGAAGGAGACATGTTCTTTGAGTCCGACGTTGTGTGGAAGCCAATGTTGTCCGCCGTCAGGACTCTTGTAGAGGGCGTCGCCCATGGTGCCGGCATAGATCGTGGCCGGGAGCTGCGGGTCGATCGCGACCGTCGTCACCCGCCGTGCACTGAAACTTGGGAAGCGTTCCCAAAGCTGGCCGCCGTCGCGGGATTTGTAGACCGCGTCGTTCGTGGCGACGTAGAGAATGTTCGCATTCGTCGGATGGAGCGCGATCGACACGACGGCTTCGCTGTCTTTCTGGCAGCCGAGGCAGAAGAGGAGAAGGGCGAGCGAGGCACATGTATCGGCTGTACGAATCAGCATGACAATCGTGGACCTAATCATAGGCGTTGTTGTTGAGTCAAGGCGCGGGGCGGGATGTAATACCCGCACGCTCCAGGTGCCTCAGCTCGACCGTACAGTGTTTCGCCTCTGCTCGGCTGTGCAACTCGGTCCGTTGGCGCTCCGCAACAACGGACCATCGAACAGTGCTCGCCGTCGCGAAGCACGACCGCATCGGCTCAACACGTACGGGACCCGAGCTTCAGCACAAGTCGCGTGCGAGGCATTCCATCCCGCTGTGGCGGAAAGGAGTTTAGAGCGTGAGCTTTCGTGAATGGGCAGGAACTTGTTTGGGAGTAGGGTGGTGCTCGGTGTATGCGCGCAGTGGGAGATTGACCAGGCCGCTACTTTTTCGGACGGGGGCGGGTTCAAGGATGTCAGCACCACGAGGATCTGCACCCATGTCCTCCATAGAGGGCCAGCCAGTGTCCGCAGTATGCTCGATGGGATATGAATCCATTCAATGGGTAGTGTTACAACGATCCGCATAAGAACCGGTGATAAATGGGCGATAAGGCGCAACTCATTGAACGAGCGTCAATTATGGCGTATTGTTCCGCAGAATCGCTGGCTGGTTATTTATGGACGGATATGGGCAAATCCGGCTCTTATGCGGATCGGCCTAAACATTGTTAGACGTCACAGGAGCGAGCGTGGATAACACACTGTTTTACACGTTCAGCACCATCGCGCAGACGCTGGCCGCGGCGATCGCATTGTTGGGTGCCCTCGTCCTCTATCGACTTCAGCGCATTTCTGATGCGCTCGCAATGGCGATGTCTCAAGTCACTCAGCCATACTTCTTGAGTGCCGAGGCACAGTTGTCGTTCGAAGAAGAGAAGTATGTTCAAGTTCTTGAGTACCTCAACACTGCTCAACCCCACAATCCAGAATTGGCTGCAACTGCCTCTTACAAGGGCCGACGGAAACGAGCCGAAGCGCTCATTTCCCTACAGGGTGAACTGCGGCAGTGGTTGAAGGCCGCTTTGGCACTCACAGTAATGGTGATCGGCGCAGCAGTTGCTGCCATTGCTCTCGTTCCGTGCATCGTAAGCACCGCCATTGGCCCGACGCTGACGCTAGCAATTGGCGTTGGAGCATTCGTGGGGTGTCTTGTCGTCTATGCACTTCTCGCCAGGAAAACAGTCCAGTGACGGCTAACCCCGCGTTCGACCGGACCGCTCGCAAGCGTCGCTTGCGGGTACCCTCGTCGCTTTGCTCCTGGGTGGCCGGTCAACGCGAACGTTAGGCGGCTGGAGCGACAAGAATTCTCGCGATCGGCACAATGCACGGGCGGTTCCGCGACCCAATGTGGTCTTGACGCTGCCCACTGGTGCGACTACGCTAGCGCTCACGCGTGCCCCAGCGACCGAGCCGGAGATTGTCCGGCCGTCACGCGCGGCCGCATTCACTCTGATGGAGGTCCGACATGCCAGTCGAGTCCCTCATGGAACACGAGCGCATCTGGGTCGAAGGTCTCAACCGTGGCGACGTGTCGGCGGCTGACGCGGCGTTCGCGCCCGACTGCGTCGTTCACATTACAGGGGTCCCAGCGCCATTCCGTGGAGTAGGCCCGTGGAAGGAGTTCGTAGCAGGAATTTTGACGGCGTTTCCCGACATCCATTTCACGGTCGAGGATCAGCTGGTTCAGGGAGACCAAGTAGCGTTCCGGTGGCGCGCCACCGGGAACCACAAGGGGCCCCTTGGTGCCGCGCCACCAACAGGCAAAACGGTTGCACTGGATGGACTCATTCTCGATCGGATCGTGGGCGGCAAAGTGCAGGAGCGTTGGGAGCAGTGGGACCAGTCGATCATGCTGCAACAATTTGGTTTCGCCTGAGAGCGTGGCCGGCTAGGCACACGCGAGGATGGATACGGCCAGCCGCCTAACAAGCGTTTGCAGCAGTCGCCGCACACTCTGGTGGTACGCTGCCGCGAGC
>JBKJWE010000140.1:0-2878 GCA_046717045.1 Nitrospiraceae bacterium
CTCGATCTTGCCCAGCGGCTCAAGCCGCTGCTCGCGCGCCACCGGCAGGAAGCCATTCCTCAGTATGAAACGTTCCTTCAGCAGTTCCACCAACGATTCGAACGAGGGCTTGCGAGCGAAGATCTCGACTGGGTCTATGCCACCTACGATGGCCTCCGTACCGATCTGTACGACCGGCTCGTCGCAGACGGAGGCGTCTTTCTCGCATCCGTCGACCAAAAACAAGTGAAGAATCTCGAGGAGGCCTTACAGAAAGACAACCAGAAAGCCGCACGCCTCGTGGAAGCGCCGAAGGAAGAGCGGCTCAATAAGCGGGCCCAGGCCACGATCGACTCGCTAGAAGACTGGCTGGGATCCCTGTCCAAAGACCAAAAGGCACAGATTCGCGAACGGAGCATCGCATTGCCAGACCAACAGCAGACACGGATGGCGTACCAGCAAGAGCGGCAGCAGGAACTTCTGACCCTGCTCCATTATCCCCGCACCCCGGACGGGGCCGCCGGTGAACTGCGCCACATCCTCCTGCATTCGAACCAGGCCATCCCTCCGGCCTATCAAGACGCCTTCCGCCAGATGCGCGCCGCCGTCAAGACCATGGCCCTCGCAATCGACCACCAGCTGACCCCCGCTCAGCGCCGCCACGCCCTGGCCAAGCTCCAAAAACTCATCGACCAGGTCCACAGCCTCCGCGTCGAGTAGGATTCCACCAGAGGCCTCCCCCAGTCTAGAATCCAAACAGCTCTCGACAGCTTTCGTTGGTCCATCCCCCTCGCGAGCCTTGCCACGTGAAATCCGTGCAATTCCCGCCCGCCAATCTCGGATAGCGCAGCACTTTCGAACGTCTCAGCACTCAGCACCCAGAACTCAGCCCTTCCTTTGTCCCCCTAAAAGCGGGTGATTTCTAAGGAGGAAACGGGTATTCTTCGCGGCAACGAACGGCTCGAAGAGGTGAGGAATGCCTGAACTCTGCCGCTTCTTCGGTATCATTATCCGGATGTATTACAATGACCATGACCCGCCGCACTTTCACGCGGTCTATGGAGAGGATGAAGTCTTGATCGAAATCGAAACCTTGGCCGTGGTGCGCGGTGAATTGCCTCGCAGAGCGCTGGCTCTAGTGGTAGAATGGGCCGTGTTGCATCGTGATGAACTGCGACGGGACTGGGACTTGGCACGCAGTGGCCATACCCCCACACCCATCGCTCCGCTGGAGTAAAACGAGGAGACACACTTGTGTCGTTGCTTCGCATTCGTGAAGTCAAACCGGTGGAAGACTTTCGTCTTCGACTCACACTGACCGATGGGTCCGTTGTCGAACGCGATATCACTGACCTGCTCATAGGCCCGATCTTCGAGGCCATACGCAACGACACAGCTGCGTTTCGCCAGGTCAAAGCCGAATCAGGAACCATCGTATGGCGCAATGGGGCCGACCTCTGCCCTGATGTCCTGATTTGGGGCGGGCCTCCGCCAAAGAATTCAGCGGTCCCTCCCCAGTCCCTGACTCTGAAAAATCCCACGCTCGTTCGCTAAGCCCCTCCCTTGCGCTAAATGCTTGCAATTCGTGCCCACCGTCCCACCTTCTCAGCACCCAGCACTCAACACTTCGACCATGGCCAACCTGATGTTACCAACTTTCTTGCTTACTATTTGGAGGCGCGAAACAGCGTCTCGATCCCTTTATTTGGATCTACATATCCGTAAAAAACCAATAGAAACTCGTTTGAGGTCAATCCGAGTGTTTTTCGTCCCAACTTTCTGGTGGCAGCAGGACCGCTTGGGCTCAGTGTTAACAGCGGCGGAGGAGGAATGATCAGGCTTTTCTTTAAGACATCCGGTAACCGAGCCGCGTGTTTTAGCCGATTCTGTTCGCTCAGAAAAACGATCCGCGTGCTGTCGCGCAGGAGCGTGCCAAAAAAATAATCTACGTCTGCAGGGCCAACGAGATATTGAGCGCATTTTCGCAACAGGCGGATCAGGGGTCCGCGCCAGCCTTCACCGTCACCCATCTCTATCTATGTGACAAAGGGGATCCCCCGGCAGAACGCGCTGGACGACTGTGGGGGCGAAGGTGATCTTAGGATGGGAATTGTAAATCCATGCGCTGTACATCAGCATGACCGCATTCGGTCAATTCCCACGCAAAAATGTCGCAAGCCGGGGCAAATCACTCCATGACGAATCCCGCATGAACGGATGCACCGTAACGGCATGCCGGGGAGTCCACGATTCGCGCGACTTGTGAGCAAGTGGACCTCCCCCCCACGGCTTGAAAGGTGGCGACACTGGTAGTAGGCATGCTCCGATTCCCCAGCCCGCATCGGCGGAAAGGCGGCGGAGATAAACAGCAATCTCATGTCTTAATCTCCTGACTCAAGATCTAACGCTTTCCTCAACCACCGTGAATGATCATAAGAGGATGCTATGGCTCTAGGCGAGAGGATTGTCCAGGCCAGAATATCGTCCGCTTTCCTCGTCTTCATCGGTGGAAACCCAGCGGTCACCACGAGTATCGTCGTCCGACGACCCCTATTATGGACTCCGTTGTTCTGTCATACGCCTCTAAGGGACGAGCCTATGGACAAGTGAAGATTGTAAAGTATCCCCCCACACCACACGCGAGTTAACCATTGTTATCTGTTATCTAACTTCATATACCGCCACTTTCTTCCCCATCCAAGCTCTAAAGTACTCTCTGCCCCCGTCTATGATCAGTTCTGGCCTTTCGGTCATGTCCACGACCACAAGGCCACAGGGAATAAAGTCGCTCATTTCACCAGGCACAGAAGCCTTGGCTGACTGATTTTCTACCCGAAGGTGCTAGATTCGCAAACTGCTTACTGGCCTTCCCTCTAGCAGGACCCAAAGAGGATATTCC
>JBKJWE010000141.1:0-3340 GCA_046717045.1 Nitrospiraceae bacterium
CGTCTACGACGAGCAGGGCCAAAACCTGACCGCGACCTTCGCAGACTATCAAATTCCGGTGGCCGCCATGATGCCAAACGTCGAGATCACTCATCTCGAGACGCCTTCTCCGCTTAATCCTCTGGGAGTTAAAGGCGCAGGTGAGGGTGGAACAATCGGCCCGGCCGCAGTTCTGGTTAACGGCCTCTGTGATGCTCTGCGCCCACTCAAGTTTGAGTGGAATACGAGTTTTCTGGAGCAGTCGCAGATCATCGCAGCTTTATGTGAACACGAAGTGCGATCGAGCAGATCGAGCGATATCTAACAGCAGGGAGTGAAAGCAATGAATTTCCCCGTAAGACGAGTAGTAACGGGACACGACGCAAATGGTCGCGCAGTAGTAGTCATTGATGAAGTCGCCGCCAACGTCATATCTCGGCGTCCTGGACATTCCTCGCAGGTCGTCTGGACGAGTGAATCGTTCCCTGTGAATAACGATGCTTTCGTAGATAACTCAAAGACGCATACTTCCCCGGTGATGCAGAACGGTACAGTTTTCCGAATCATCCGCTACGAGCCGGGCGTGCAGGGTCATATGCATCGCACCGACTCTCTCGACTACGCCGTAGTGTTGGCCGGTGAACCAACCCTCAGGCTCGACGACCAAGAAATCCCGCTCAAACCGGGAGATGTGGTCGTGCAACGCGGCACAAATCATGATTTCAGCAACAATGGCAAAGAGGTTGCCCTGTTTGCCATCGTTCTGATTAGTGCCAAGCCTCCGCAGGTCGGTGATAAGGTTCTTAATCCTACCGTGTGAAGCCTAACTTCGGAAGCGGAGGTCTAGCGGAAGCGAGCAAGTGGACCCAATGAGGCGAAGACTGCGAGTTCGCTCGCCGTTGCGGCGTTACTGATCGTTGCCAGCGCTGGACTGGCTTCCGAAAAAGCATCCGCAGAGACAGGACCTATAGAATCAGAGGTTGTTCTTCTCGGTGCTATGGCGGTTCGCTTTAGGTCTTCATGCCTGGCGAGATCGCACCTACCTTCTTTAAAAAAAATGGCATCAGGCACACTAGGTAACTTGCCAAGTCGTTGCAACCAAACAGGTCAGACTCTAACGTCTACTGGTAGAAAATCTGGCCCACCTAGTGCTGACGACTTGGTATGTACAAGAACTCGCCATAGGCCGCCTTGGTGTTGATTGAGCTGACCGCGCATCTACTAAGGGACCGCAACCATCCCGGTGAGCGACAAAACCTTTTGGTGATGCGGCGAGATCTTTGCCCGCTCGCGTTCAAGGCGAGGTCGCGCCCGTGCCGCTGACGGATACTGCAAGCGGAGAGCGCAATATCGTTTTGATCGACTGAGACATGACCCAACGGCACCAGGAGCCGATTAGGGCTTGCGTTGCCAACCCGTCCGTTCCCGTCTCGGGGCGTCGTGTTCGCCAACCTGCCTGGTTCTCAGGGAGAAACTAACGTGCCGAGTGTTGACAATAACTGGCTTCTAAGCTTATAGTGTCATCACACGAACGTAATTCGGCTCGTTTTCTCGAATAGGGTTGACGGATGTCGGTATTGCGAGCCTCTTTGTTTACGCATAGTGTATGGAATGCCTCCGCGAATGCTTACACCACTGTTCGGCCCGCCAAACTGGCCATTCCGTTCTCTATGGGAGGCCATGTAGCCGGTCGCATTTTGGCAAAAGCGCTTCATGCGGAGCTTTGGCCATTAGCGAATAAGAGCCGCGCGGGAGCGCAGACCGGAACGGCGTCCGTCGCAGGTTCTAAGCCCGACCACTGCGCCTTGCCTTTAGTTGACACGTCCGTAGTCACGACAGCCTTGCTGCAAAAGGCTTCTTATAAAACGTCGCAACTAAAAACATTGGCGAAAATGCTGGACCAAGGAGCGGCTCTCGACCGGTCCACTCCTGTAAGGGCCCCGCGGTTCCAGCTCACGCACGCCTCGTGGTGACAACGTTCAGCGGAGCTGGGCTTTTAAATTGAGGAGGACATTTTGAAAAAGCTATTCGACATCCGCATTGCAAGCTTGGCGTGCGCCGCTGCCCTTATCGGCATCGTTTCCGCCGGCGCGCAAGACTTTCCGGCGCGCTTCATGACGATGGTCGTGCCCTTCGGGGCAGGTAGCGGCACCGACATCGTCGCCCGGATTTTTGCCGCCCATGTTTCCCAACTGCTCGGCAAACAGATGGTAATCGAAAACATCGCAGGCGCGGGCGGTACCACCGGCGTCGGCCGCGCGGCCAAGGCTCAGCCTGACGGCCACCAGATCGTGCTCGGCGGCCTCGATACGTTTGCGCAGAGCCAGTACCTATTCAAGAAGCCACCCTACAACTCCATCACCGACTTCGAGCCGGTGGCGCTGGCGATCGAGCAGCCGCTGGTGCTGGTCGTCCGCAAGGACCTGCCGGTCACCAACCTGAAGGAGTTCATGGAATACGCCAAAGACAACCCGGGGAAGCTGCGATTCGGCTCGGGCGGTATCGGCGGCGCGCCCTATCTCGCCTGCTCAACGATGAACGCCGCCATCGGCGTGTCCGCGACGCATGTTCCGTATCGCTCCGCGGCACACGCGCTGCAGGACATGCTCTCGGGAGACATCGACTATTACTGTATGCTGGCAATCTCGGCGATTAATCAAATCGAGAGCAAAACGGTCAAGGTGCTCGCGGTTCTGACCCGCGACCGGTCGCCGATATTCCCCGATCTGCCAACGGCGCGCGAGCAAGGCCTCGACGTCACCGACGGCTACTACTGGATGGCATTCTTCGCTCCCAAGGGTACGCCGGCTCCGATCGTGGCCGTGCTCAACGGGGCCTTCCAAAAGGCGCTGGATACCCCAGAGGTGCAGACGCGCCTCCACGGCCTTGCGGCCACCGTCGTGACGCCCGAACGCCGAACGAGCGCATACCTGAAAGAATACCTGGCCAGCGAAGTCACGAAATGGGCCGCGATCATGAAGGCGGCCGACGTCCCGCAGCAGTAGCGTCGCGAGGCCACAGCCGGCCGCGGGTTTCGTGCCCGCGGCTGGTCGAAGCGAAGGTATGGGTGACATTCCAGACAGGATTTATTGAAGAGGATGCCGGCCTTGGTGACGACACCGCACCCTTCGCGAGCTCGGATTTGATGTAGGCGGCAAACTCGGTTGCGGGCATGGCCGCGATCTCGATGCCGCTGGCTGCAAAGTGCTGCTTGACCCACTCCTGCCCGCAGTGCGTCCGAGCCATCTCGAAATCACAGACGTGGTGCGACCGGCTTTTAACAAAGTTGCCGCCAGCATTATCCACTCGACCTACTTGGGCGATACTCGCAGGTGCTACTGCGTGTCGGAGACAGCCGGGT
>JBKJWE010000142.1:0-2995 GCA_046717045.1 Nitrospiraceae bacterium
GCGCTTGAACTTTTTCTTGTTTGAAGCAGCGGCTGGGGCAGGTCTGGCGCGGGACTTTTATTTGATAGTTGCCGTGGGGGAGAAAATCTTTCTTCAATTCGGGATTCAGCATCTTGAGTTCCAAAAAATAGGTGCCGAATTCTTCCGCGATGGAGGTCAGCGCGCGCTGGGATTCCCTCACGCTGACGGTGACGGTCTCTGTCTCCAGCGGCACGTAGAGATCTTTCTTGCTCAAGCCCAGGTACTTTTCCGGCTGTGAATAGATTTCCTTGGCCGCAATGATTCGCGGCACATACCGCATCGTTTCGCGTGGCCCATGCATCTTCCAATAGTCGGTGATCTTCTGCTCCTTCAGGAGTTTGCGGACCCGCTCCTCGCCCGCATTATATGAGGCCATGGCGAGGAACCAATCGTTCTCCTTGAACTCTTTTAAGTAGCGGAGGTACTTGACGGCCGCTTCCGTCGACATTTCCAGATTACGGCGCTCATCGAAGACGGCGTCGCTTTTGAGTCGATACCGCTTCCCAGTAGAAGGCATGAACTGCCAAGGGCCTGACGCTTTGGCTCTTGAATAGGCTGCCGCCACGCATTTACTTTCGACCAGCAGCATGTATTTCAGATCGTCCGGCAGGCCCGCATCGGCCAATTGCTTCTCGGCAGGCGGGAAACAGCGCCCGGTCCGCTTGGCCAGAATGATACTCTCGCCCTGATCTTCCAAGAATTGATAGAACTCGTACTCGATCCGTTCGCGCACCTGCCAGTTGTTCATCGGGATCGGCACGCCGGCAAAGGTGAGTTTGTCGGGCAACTTGAACGAGCTGAGATAATAGCGTTCCCCTTCCCGCTTGATTTCGGGGAGGATCACTAAACGATCTTCCGGTTCTATTTGCACTTCGATGGGTTCGGACAAAGCCGGACCGCGCTCGACCTCTCCACCGTTTCCGGAGGGCATCGAACCATTTTGCGCGTCCAGATCCGGTTGCGCATCGACCGGTATGGGGAGCGCAGAGATTGCCATCAAAGCGCCGAGCATCGCCGTCCGTCGTAGCCACGCTGTCATACGATTTCTACCTCCTGGACACACATGGTCCTGTGTCTAAGGACTCATGCTAACAGCAGATCGCGGAGCCAGCAAGCATGATCGGCTTTTGGTTTCATGGTAGACTTCGCCGCCCATGCGCATCCTGACCGTGCTCAACGACCGTATCGCGAACTGCCGGCTCTGTCCTCGTCTCGTGACGTACCGCGAATCGATCGCGAAGACCAAACGGAAATCGTTTCGCGATTGGACCTACTGGGGACGTCCGATTCCCGGATTCGGCGATCCCCGCGCCCGCCTCTACGTACTTGGCCTGGCGCCGGCCGCGCATGGAGGCAACAGAACCGGCCGCGTCTTTACGGGAGATCGGAGCGGAGATTGGCTCTACGAGGCCCTGCATCGATTCGGCTTTGCGAATCAGGCGAGATCCGAGCATCGCGACGATGGATTGGCACTCGCGGATTGTTATGTCGGAGCGACCGTGCGCTGCGCGCCGCCGGATAACAAACCAACGCCGGATGAATTCGAGGCGTGCCGGCCATTCGTTCGCCAGGAGATCAGGCTCTTGTCACGAATGAAAGTGGTTGTCGTCCTGGGCAAGATCGCCTTCGACCACTACTTCAAGGCTTGTCGAGACGAACATCACCAGATTCCCTCTCCCCTCCCGACCTTCAAGCACGGGGCTTCCTACCGGCTTCCCTGGCACGTCACCCTGATCTGCTCGTACCATCCCAGTCAGCAAAATACCTTTACCGGACGACTCACCAGACCTATGTTCCACGCAGTGTTTCGGCAGGCTCAAAAAGCGATCGGAGTCCGATAACCCACTTTGATCTTTTCAAAGGAGTAGCCCGGCCGTCCTCCCTTGCAAGCAAGAAGGACGGCAGGTTGTCCCGTTGTTACTTCTTGTGTTGCCCTTCCCAATCCGCCAAGAACTTCTTCAACCCGAGATCGGTCAGCGGATGTTTAACCATCTGTTGGAAGATGGAGAACGGCATGGTGCAGATATGTCCGCCGGCAAGCGCCGCCTCGACCACATGTTGCGGGTGACGCACGCTCGCGACCAGGACCTGGGTCTTGAAGTCGTAGTTCTTGTAAATCGTCAGGATCTGACGGATCAACTCCATGCCGTTCGAGCTGATGTCGTCCAATCGACCGATGAAAGGGGAGACGCACCAGGCGCCGGCTTTTGCGGCCAGTAGCGCCTGCGTCGGCGAGAAGCAGAGTGTTACGTTTACCTTGATGCCTTCGGCGGTCAGCCGCTTTGTGGCCTTGAGTCCTTCGGCGATGAGCGGCACTTTGACCACGATGTTCTTATGAATCTTCGCCAGTTCTTTCCCTTCCTTGACCATCGCATCGGCTTCGATGCTCACGACCTCGGCGCTGATCGGCCCATCGACGATGTTACAAATTTCAACGAGCACCTCGCGGAATACCCTGCCCTCTTTGGCTACCAACGAAGGGTTCGTCGTGATGCCGTCTAAGAGCCCGAGACTCGCCGCTTCCTGAATCTCTTTCACGCTGGCCGTATCGAGAAAAAATTTCATGGGTTGGTCCTTTCGTATCAGGGTGAGGCCGCCGTTTGATCGATCGGGTATAGGTTATTCTATGAGGAACTTAACCAGGGTGCAAATCATCCGCTGGAGTTCCCTTGGTTTGACAGGCTCCAGACCGCCGGTTAAAATCCGTTGGTCAACGACAGGCCTGTTGCTGCGTTGATTGATCCAGGCGACAGAGGAGAGTCCATGATGCAACGATCAGCTTGGGTACTGCTGTTCTGTCTTGTCCTTACCGCCTGCGGCGGCAGCAATCCCTACCTGGAAGCCTCTCTCAAACCAGCCGAATTGCAAGGGAAGAGTAAAACCTGGTTTGAAAAAGAATGGGGCGTTCCGGACGGCAAGTCTCCTCGATTCTTCGGCGGCGAAACCTGGACCTACTATCGCATAGCCGGCGGCA
>JBKJWE010000143.1:0-5401 GCA_046717045.1 Nitrospiraceae bacterium
CCCTTCCGGCATGACATTCGAAGAAGGATTCGGCTTGGAGATCGGGTGGGGCCGAACCGGTCGGCTGGTCCTGGCCGTGCTCGCGATCGTGGCAGCAGGATTGTGGGGCGAATGGGTGATGGATCGCGCCGCAGAAACCTGGCGCCTCACGAGCCATTGGGCTGAGTGGTTCGATGCCGATTTGGTTTGGGCCTCGCCCGCGCTGACGGCCGTGAGTCTAGTCGAGTATGTGGCCTTCGCGCCTGTCTTTGAGGAGCTGGCCTTCCGGGGACTTCTCTTCGCGATCCTCCGCCGGAAATTTCGCTTCTTACCGGCCGCGATTATCAGCGCGAGCATTTTTGCCATTGCGCATGGCTATGGTCTCGTGGGCTTTGTCAGCGTCCTCTGGAGCGGCGTCCTCTGGGCCTGGATCTACGAGAAGACCGGCAGTCTGTTACCCGGCATTCTGGCGCACGCGATCAACAATCTGCTGGTCTGTCTGGGCGTGATGGCCCTACTACGGTAGCGGACGGTGAAATCAGCCTCCAATGTCGTTCTCGGCTCGCCCAATCCTCGAGATTCTATGTCAGTGTTTGCAGAACAGTGTATAAGTCGGGATGTTGAAATCGAGGTTCTAAATTCTGAACGAGCTTGTGATTGCTGATCCGTTTCCCTGACTGATCTTCTTTCCCCATTCCATTTGGTGCGATACCCCAGCCGGTCCGGGTGACATGACAGATGTCTGCCCACGTTCGCGGCTGGCCGTCGCTGACGTTGTAGACGTCTCCAGGTTTTCCCTGGTTGATCGCCGCGAGACAGATCGCCGCCAAGTCCTCCACGTGGATCAGGTTCACATATTTTCGGGTTGGTCCGACGCGACCGCTCTTGATCCATTCGAGTGGATTTCGCCCCGGTCCGTAGATCCCGGCTACACGCAGCACGATCGCGCTATGTTCGGTCCGCAAATACTCTTCGCCCTGTACGCGCGGTTTCGTCAGATCGATCGGGGTCGTTTCGTCGATCCAGGGTGGCGGATAGTCCTGAGAGTCGTGTGCGATATCGTACGCGGACGTACTGCCGAGCACGATGATTCGACGGGGTGGCGCGTCGAGCGTCGTGGCGAAGGCATGGACCTCTGGCAGCGGTGTGGCGGGAAAGCACCAAATGAAATCGGCGCCGGTCGGAATATTCGCCCAGGTATCCGGCTGAGCAAGATCAAATCGCACTCGCCTGTCCACCGGCAGATGAGAAAGGTTCTTCTCCGGTTCGCGGCTCGTGGCGAAGAAGTGGCGTGCCAAGGTAGTCAACAGGCGGGCAAGGTGTCCACCCGTATAACCTGAGCCGAGAATTACGATCGGAGTCGTCATGGTCGGATATTGTTCTTCGAAGCGTCTACGCTGTTGGATAAAGCCAACTACTTATGGGCAAGCCCGTCATGCGAGTCTATAATGGCACAAGTGGAGTACGGAATACGCCTGAGCAAATGCCACATGAGACTATCCCGCCTTCTTTCTTCGGTGCTCGCCTCTGCTGTGCTGATCTCCGGTGGTGCGGATTATGGAAATGGTGGGTCGGGCGGCGCGAGCGGGACCTTTGCAATTACGACCACGACGGCTCAATTCGGCGTGGTCGGAAGTATCTATTCCTTCACACCCGCAACCACCGGCGGAACGGCCCCGCTGACCTGGTCGCTGTTCGGCGGGGTGTTGCCTGCCGGTTTAACGTTGAACGCAACGACTGGCGCAGTGACCGGCACACCGACTACCGCAGGAAATTCCACGGCGACGTTACGTGTGGTGGACAGCACAGGGAAATCGGCAACCGGGTCAGTGTTGTTTGCTATGCATACAAGAACAGATCGCGTGTCGGTCGATGGCAGCGCTTCGGCGGGAAACGGCGTCAGTTCGACTCCTTCCATCAACAATGACGGCAGTCTCATAGCCTTTACGTCTCAAGCGACGAATTTCGTGACAGGCGTGAGCGGCTCGCAGGTGTATGTCCACAATCGACAGACCAATCAGGTTGAATTGATTTCCCGTGACAATAACACCAGCGTGGTGAATGCGGGTAACGGAGTGACCAGCGCCTCGGCCATCAGCTCAGATGGGCGGTTCGTTCCGTTTGTGTCTAAAGCGACCAATCTCTTAGCGCCCGGACCGCCGGCAATCCCCGCGGGGCAACAGATCTATATTCGGGATCGCCAAGCAGGGCTCACGAGCCTGGTGTCGATGGATAACAACGTGGCATCGAATCCCGGCAATGGGTTCAGCAGCGCGCCGTCGATCAACGGCGATGGAAGTCTCGTGGCGTTTGACTCTCTTGCGACCAATTTATTGGCGCCTGGGGTGCCGTCAGTCACGGGTCAGCAGGTATATGTCCGCAATCGCACCTCGAATCAGACAAGTCTGGTATCCGCAGATAACAATGTGGCGGCCAATCCGGGCAACGGAGTCAGCCGTACCGCGTCGATCAGCTCAGATGGTCGCTTCGTCGCGTTTATATCGGTCGGCACAAACTTGCTTGCACCGGGCATCCCCTCAGTGACGGGGCAGCAGATCTATGTGCGCGATCGTCAGGCGAGCCAAACAAGTCTGGTGTCCCAAGATAATGCCGGCACCAACGACGCCGGCAATGCTCCCAGCGATACCCCTTCGACCAACAGCAACGGCGGATTCGTAGCATTCTCATCACAAGCCTCCGATCTGGTTGCTGCCCCGTCGGTGGCGCCACCTGACATCTACGTCCGCGCGCTGCCGTAGCACATCGATCTTCCCTTCGCGGCATGGTAGCATCAGTGCGTCATGCCGCTTTCTCGATTCCATCCCCTCATCGCTGAATGGTTTCGGTTGTCGGTCGGGACACCGACCGATGTTCAGACGCAGGCCTGGCCTGTCATCCAATCCGGCGCGGATGCCTTGATTGCCGCGCCGACCGGTTCCGGGAAAACCTTCGCCGCGTTTCTCTCCTGCATCGATCAGCTTTTCAAGCAATCGCTCGATCGGGAACTCGACGACCGCACGCAGGTGCTCTACGTCTCGCCGCTGAAAGCGCTCAGCAACGACGTCCAAAAGAATCTCCAACTGCCGCTCGCCGAGATCGGCCGGGCCGCATTGGAAGCCGGTCTGTTGATGCCGGAATTGCGTGTGTTGGTTCGTACCGGCGATACGCCCATGGCGGATCGCCGACAGATGCTGAAGCGGCCACCGCACATTCTGGTGACCACGCCGGAATCACTCTTCATTCTCCTCACCGCCGAGAAGAGCCGGCGGATGCTCCAGACCGTCCGGACGGTCATCGTCGACGAAATCCACGCTGTCGCTCCGAACAAGCGCGGAGCCCATCTGGCGCTCTCGCTAGAGCGGCTGCAGGCGCTGACGCTCGCGACGCCGCAGCGGATCGGTCTCTCGGCGACTCAGCAACCGATCGAGGCGGTGGCCCAGTTTCTGGTGGGAAATCGGAACGCGTCAACCGTCAATGGTCAATCGTCAAACTTTGGGGACTCAGCACCCAGCACTCGGCACTCAGCACTTTCTGTTGGCCATCCCCCCTCACGCCTCACGGTTCCATGTACCATCATCGACATCGGCCATAAACGACAGATGGATCTGGCCGTGGAAGTACCGAAAGATGAGTTGAGCGCCATTGCCACGAACGCCATTTGGTCCGATGTCTATGACCGGCTGGCTGAGCTGGTTCGACAGCACCGTTCGACGTTGGTCTTCGTCAATACGAGACGGTTGGCTGAGCGGGTGTCCCATCATCTTGAAGAACGGCTCCAAGACTTCGGCGCTGGTGCTGTCGCGGCGCACCATGGCAGCCTGTCTCGTCAGATTCGTTTGTCTGCGGAAGAGCGGTTGAAGACCGGCAAGACGCGCGTAGTTGTCGCCACCGCCTCGCTGGAATTGGGAATCGACGTGGGAACCGTGGATCTTGTCTGCCAATTGGGTGCGCCGCGCGCCATCGCGACCTGTTTGCAGCGAGTCGGACGTGCGGGTCACTGGATCAAGGCGATTCCCAAAGGCCGGCTCTTTGCGATGACGCGAGACGAATTGCTCGAATGCGCGGCGCTGATGCGCGCCATTCGCAACGGTGTCTTGGACCAGATTGAAGTTCCACCGGCGCCCCTCGATATTCTGGCGCAGCAGATTGTGGCGGCTGCAGCCACGCAGACTTGGCAGGAGGACGAATTGTTCGCCCTCTGCCGGCGGGCCGATCCCTATCGTGCGCTGGGTCGATCCGACTTCGATCAGATCGTTCGGATGCTGGCCGATGGGATTGCCACGTCGCGTAGCAGGGGACAGGCGCATCTCTATCATGATCGCGTCAATCGACGACTCAAAGGCCGGCGAGGGGCTCGATTAGCAGCGATCACGTCCGGCGGCGCGATTCCGGATACCGCGAACTATGCGGTGGTGACCGAACCGCACGGAACGGTGGTCGGCTCAGTCGACGAGGATTTCGCGGTGGAGAGCCTCGCCGGCGATATCATGTTGCTCGGCAATACGTCGTGGCGCATCAAGAGGGTCGAGCAGGGGAAGGTATTGGTCGAAGATGCGCAGGGGGCGCCGCCCAATATTCCTTTCTGGCGCGGTGAAGCTCCGTCTCGCACCGCGGAGCTTTCGGCCGAGGTCGCGTTCCTGCGACAAGACATTGCGGCTAGAGTTTCTTCTGCAGAAGTCGGCCCGTCATCCGTCTCCACCTCAGTGCTCAGTCCTCAGCACTCAGCACTTCGCTGGCTTCGGCAAGAGTGCGGCTTGGACCAGCGCGGAGCGCAGCAGGCGGTTGAGTATGTCTTGGCAGGGAAGGCCGTGCTCGGAGACGTGCCGACGCAGGATACGATCATCGCGGAACGGTTTTTCGACGAGAGCGGCGGGATGCAGCTGGTGTTGCATACGCCGTTTGGCGGTCGCATCAATCGGGCTTGGGGGTTGGCGCTGCGAAAACGGTTTTGTGTCACGTTCGATTTCGAGTTGCAAGCGGCGGCGACCGACAATGGCATCGTGATTTCGCTCGGCGAGAAACACAGCTTTCCGTTAGAATCGGTGTTCGGTTTTCTTTCGCCTCACAGCCTGCGCGAGGTTTTAGTGCAGGCTGTCCTGCAGGCGCCGATGTTCATGACGCGGTGGCGATGGAATGCCGGCCGGGCTTTGGCGCTGCTTCGATTCGCGAGGGGCAAGAAGGTTCCTCCGCAGATTCAGCGGATGAGAGCGGAAGATCTTCTCGGCGCCGTCTTTCCCGATGCCATGGCCTGTCAGGACAATATGGTTGGTGAGCGGACGAGACAGATTCCCGATCATCCTCTCGTGAACGAGACGCTCCGTGATTGCCTGACCGAGGCGATGGACATCGAGGGGCTGACGGCCATACTCGGGCGCATCGAAGCCGGTACCATCCGCTGCGTGGCGGTCGATACGCCGACGCC
>JBKJWE010000144.1:0-4146 GCA_046717045.1 Nitrospiraceae bacterium
TTCTTCAAAGGCATCTTTATATGTCCACTGGCAGGCTGTGCCTTTGCCATCGAAACTAATTGTGTTGGTACCTGACACGGTAGGTGTCCATATAATCGGCCACTCGCAGGCTTCGCCCCCTGACTTGAACGAATGACAACGGGTTGGAATCCCCTGGTCCCTTACACGCTCGTCTTTGGTCGTACCGATCCAGGTATTCCAGGATTCTTCGGATTTCCCATGTACCGCACCGCCGCAGCCATATAGCGAGAGACCTATGGCTAGAATTGTGAACAGTCTGCCCATCATCGGCGCTCCTTCATGGTTGCCCCTTCGCTCGCAGGCACCCCGCGCAGCTCGGCAATGTTTGACCCGATGGGTTCCGCCTTGATCAAGGACTCTCCCACCAACATGGCATGGATGCCGGCCTCAATCAAACGGTCCACGTCTGCACGCGTGTGGATGCCGCTCTCACTGACGATGAGTTTATCGGGTGGGATTCGCTTCGCTATCCGTAGGGTCACGGCCAATTCTGTGGAAAACGTCTTGAGATCCCGATTGTTGATTCCGATCAGCCGAGCCTCTGGGACCCGCTCAAGGATCACATCAAGTTCGCTCTCATGGTGGGTCTCGATCAAGACGTCCATGGAGAGCTCACGTGCCAACGCATAGAAATCGATGAGCTGCTGTCGTTCCAGTGCGGCCACGATCAACAGCACCGCATCCGCCCCATAAGCTCTGGCCTCGAGAAACTGGATCTCATCAACCATGAATTCTTTGTTCAAAACGGGCAAGGGCACTGCCGCCTTGATTTCCCGAAGGTGGTCGAGACTGCCTTGGAAAAAGTCCTTGTCCGTCAAGACCGAGAGGGCTGAAGCCCCTTGTGCATGGTAGACCTTTGCGATGCTCAGATAGTCGAACCGGTCGGCAAATTCGGGACGCAAGAGCCCAAGACTCGGGGAAGCCTTCTTGACCTCCGCGATAAGAGCAGGACTCTCCGCTGTTCCTGTCGCCTCCAGAGCGACGGCGAAACCGAGCGGTCCCTGGATATCCTTGATTTTGGCTTTCAGTTCGGCGCGATATCCGCGGCTCTGTTTGCGTCTGACCTCGGCCTTCTTGTGCTCAAGGATACGTGACAGAATCATGGCCGTGTCATCCTTGTTGTGTGGTCGCGATGAGACGCGTCAACTTATCTGCGGCAGCTCCGGAATCGATCGCTTTTGCGGCCAGATGAAACCCCTCTTGCAGTGTTTTGGCCTTTTGTCCAGCCACGAGCGCCGGGGCCGCATTTAAACACACCACTTCACGCCGAGGTCCTTTGCGCCCTTGCAGAATATCACGTGTAATAGCGCCATTCTCTTGGGGCGTCCCGCCGGTCAATTCCTTGGCAGAGACACGCGACAAGCCAAACTCTTTTGGGTCGATCAAATAGTTTTTCTGCACGCCGCCCTTCGCCTCGGAAACCTGTGTTTTGTTCGTCAATGTGATTTCGTCGAGCCCGTCCAGACCGTGAACGACGAAGCAATGCCGCGATCCAAGGTGCATCAATACTTTTCCCAGTAATTCAGTGAGACGGCCGTCGTAGACACCCACAACTTGAATCGTCGCTCCCGCCGGATTCGTGAGCGGACCCAATAAATTTAGCATCGTGCGGATGCCCATCTCCTGTCGAGGCGCGGCGCAATGTTTCATGGCGCCGTGATACAGCGGTGCGAAGAGAAAGCCGATCCCCACGTCGTTGATGCAGTCGGCGACGCGATCGGTTGGAAGATCGATCTTGACGCCGAGCGCGGAGAGGACATCGGCACTCCCGGACCTCGAAGAGACGGAACGGTTGCCGTGCTTCGCCACTGTCAGGCCTGCGCCTGCCACCACGAATGCAGCCGTTGTCGAGATGTTGAACGTATGGGCGCTGTCACCGCCGGTCCCACAGGTATCCACGACCATGGGATCTCCAATGGCGATACGGACCGCACGCTCCCTCATCGCGCGAACCGAACCGGCGATTTCCTCGACGGTCTCCCCTTTCAGCCGCAATCCCATCAGATAGGCGGCGATCTGAGCCGATGTTGCCGCCCCTTCCATGATCTCAGTCATCACCTCACCGGCCTCTTTCTCAGTGAGTGAGATCCGATCGGCGAGTTTGGCAATCGCGTCTTTGATCATGGCGGTGAGGGCCGGGGGCCGGCTAGAGTTTGAGGAAATTTCGAAGCAGATCCTTACCTGACGTCGTCAGAATCGATTCGGGGTGAAATTGCACCCCTTCGACCCCCAACGATCGATGGCGCAATCCCATGATTTCTCCCTCGGATGTTTCCGCTGAAATATCGAAGCAGGCAGGCAGTGTGGCGCGGTTGACGAGCAAGGAATGGTAGCGGGTGGCTTCGAACGGATTCGGCAGCTGCTGAAAAATGGTTTTCTCATCGTGTCGGATCTGTGAGGTTTTCCCATGCATCAATCTTTCGGCTCGAACGACTTCTCCGCCGAAGGCCACAGCCAACGATTGATGCCCAAGGCAGACGCCCAAAAGCGGTACTCGTCCAGAAAAATGGCGGATGGCTTCGACTGAGATACCGGCCTCCTTCGGTGTACAGGGGCCCGGTGACACGACAATGCGGCTCGGCCGCAAGGCCTCGATCTGATCGATCGAGATCTTGTTGTTGCGATACACACGGACGTCTTCACCCAGCTCACCGAAATACTGAACCAGGTTATAAGTAAAGGAGTCGTAGTTGTCGATCATCAAGAGCATGACAGTGCTCTCTTTCTATTCTAGCCCTTGCTCAGCCAGTTCAATCGCTTTCATCATGGCCCTGGCCTTATTGCAGGTCTCTTCGTACTCATGCTCAGGATTTGAGTCCGCCACGATGCCGGCTCCCGCTTGCACAAAGGCTTGATGCTTCTGCACCACCACAGTCCGTATGTTGATACACATGTCCATGTTGCCGGAGAAGCTGAAATACCCTACGGCGCCGGCGTAGGGCCCACGCCTGGTCGGCTCGAGTTCGTCGATGATCTCCATGGCACGGATTTTCGGCGCTCCGGACACCGTCCCGGCAGGGAAACAGGCTCGCAGGACGTCGTAGGAGGTATGAGAATTGTCCAATTGGCCTGTCACGTTGGAGACGATATGCATGACGTGGGAATAGCGTTCGACATGCATGAGCGAATCCACGGTCACCGATCCCTGGGTGGCAACGCGGCCCACATCGTTACGGCCCAGATCGACGAGCATCACATGCTCGGCTCTCTCCTTCTCGTCCGCCAGGAGGCGCCGCTCCAGCTGCTGGTCTTCCTCAGCGGTCGTACCTCGACGTCTCGTTCCGGCAATCGGTCGAACGGAAATCACCCCGTCTTCGCATCGCACGAGCGTTTCGGGGGACGACCCCACCAACTCCACACCGGCGATACGCAGATAGTACATGTAGGGCGAGGGGTTCACCACGCGCAGAGCGCGATAGAGTTGCAGCGGCGGCGCTTGGAGATTGGTTTCCCATCGTTGGGACAACACGGCCTGCACGATATCCCCGGCTCGAATGTACTCTTTCGTACGCGCCACCATCTTCTCGAAATCCGCTTTGCTCAGATTCGAGGTAAACGTGATCGGGCGGCGGCGGCGGTGCGGACGGGTGCGACGAAGAGGACGTTTGAGTCGGGCAATCATCCGCTCGATCCGTTCCGTGGCGGCGCGATAGGCTCGCGTGATCTCACGCTCGGCGGTCGATTTGACATGCGCATTGGCAACCACTCGTATCTTGTGGTCCACATTATCGAAGATCAGCAAGGTATCGGTGAGTAAGAAGGCAAAATCCGGCGCGGAACCTTGCTCTTTTCGACGAGAGGGCAGATCTTCAAAGGTGCGGACGATGTCGTAACTCAGATACCCCACCGCGCCCCCCACGAAGCGCGGGAGATCCGGCACGACGACCGGACGATACTCTTCCATGAGTTCCCGCAGACGGCCAAGGGGATCACCAAGGCTGGGGATACGCTTCTTGCGCTTCCCTTTCATGATGATCAGATCGCCGCGGCCTTCATAGACCACGACGGGCGTCCCGCCGCCCAAGAATGAGTAGCGGGCCCATTTCCCACGCCCTTCGACGCTTTCGAGCAAATAGGCTGAGGGACCATGGTCGATCTTGGCAAACGCGGACACAGGCGTCTCAT
>JBKJWE010000145.1:0-3090 GCA_046717045.1 Nitrospiraceae bacterium
CGTCGAATTTCATAAGTCGCAGCTCATGGACCAGCTTAATCTCCAAAGCACCGCCGAATTGACAAAATACGCGCTGATCAACGGCCTCATCGCTCCGGGTAGCAATCCCCCTCCCCCGGTCATTGCCTTTGTCCTTCGGCCCCCCCTGGACCCCAGGGATCTTTCTCCCTCCCCCTAGGTAACTCCCTAGTATCGTCGATTCACGCGTCCCCGCTACGATATTGCCCTGAGGCCGTGCCTCCACCCTCTCAAGAGGTCAGGATGCTCGCAAATTCGATTCAAGGTCCGGGCAGAGGGAGCCCCATCACCGACGTCGGTGTCGTGATGTTCTGGGAATCCATGCGCCTCCGCTATGCGAATGATGAGGCTCGCAGCTATATGGCGCGTGCGGGAAGCATGGACGCCGTGCTCTCGAACAAAGAGGACCTTCGACTTTCCATCGTCCAAACTCGGTGTTCACGTCCGGGATCGACGGGATGCGCGCGCTTCCCAACGGCGTCTTGGCGACCCAGACCGTAAGAACGCAACAGGGATTGTTCAGATTGCGCGCAGTTGAAGTGTCGGATCCATTTCAACAAGCCGATCAACAGATCATGATCGTCATTGAAGATTGTCGAAAGGAGCGACCACCGTCGACCAAGACACTCGCACTGTAGGCGCCAAAGGAAACACGGCGTAGCCGCTGTGGCTATTGCACGGCAGCGTTGCAGAAAAGGGGGACTACTATGGACCTTCTGGCCAACTTCTTTTCAGCCGTTCTTGTGTGTGGAGTCATCGGTGCCGGTATCGTCATCGCGCGAGCCATCTCAAAACAGGTCATGAGAAGGCGTAATAGGTCCACGCATCGCGCGCACGTGTTGACCGGTACCATGGTGCACTATCGTGCAAACATTCGGTTGATGAAAGAGACATTGAAGCCAGCGGGCTGAGCCTCCGGACCGGCGCGCATCACGAGGGAGTAGATCATGACGGGATGTCCTCGATGTCGCAGTTTGGTGGTGCGCGAGAAATTCGTGGATCGTGATTCGGAGATGCATTCCAGCCGCGTGGGGGGCTCGCGGTGCGTGATCTGCGGGGGCATGGTCGATCCGTTGATTCTTCTCCACAAAATGACTCGGCCGGAACCGAAGAGAAGCCTCTCTCGGCAGATGAAGAGACACGTGTTCGTTCGACTCGTCGAGGCAGCCGGCCCAACCGTGATCTGCGAAAGCGGTGAGGAGTAAGACCCGCCATGGCGCTCGTTTCGCTCGTTCATGACACCTCATCGACCCCAATGCAGGCAACAACTCAAAAGAATGCACCTACGCCACGTCGAATACTGGTCATCGACCACGATGACGATATCCGACTGATCGTATGAGATCGTTTGTTACAAATGGGTCTCGACGCCGTCGGAGAGGATAGCGGTGTCTCAGGGCTCGTCCGCATCGCGCACGAGAGTAACGGCACACCGTTTACGGGTGTGATGTTGGAGCTCGACATGCCCGTGCTCGGCGGGATGGCGGTGTTACAGGAACTGCGGGATCGCTATCCGGCCATGCCGGTGATCACGATGTCTCAGTCGATTCTCATCGATCGCCTGCGCCAAGCCGTGAAACTGGGGGCGACCGAATACTTGGTGAAACCCTTCGATTCACAATTGTTCAGAAAAAAATCCCTTCGCGCGTTTGTATATGGGAGCGACTTCGCATAAATGGGACGATCCAGTAGCCGTCATGAACTCCAGGCCGGTGTCCACCCGGTCGTGCGGCGGAAGTCGCCCACTTCCCCACACGAGCGTTATCTCCCCTCCTGGACGCCCGTTCCGCACCAGCCACGGGAAACACTGACCTGGTTTCTGATCATACCGGAAGGGAAGAGCTATGCGCGGAATGGTCTGATGGAGAGGGTTTTATAATGCTCACTTGAGGCCATTATCAGGAGGCGGCCTCAGATATATTGTCACGCGTGCGGGTTCCGATTTGCCGATGGAGGACCCGATGACTTGTGAACGCTGCGGGGGACTCAGCATCGCCATGCATTTCGGTGACGGCTTCGCCTGGGAATACGACGGTTGGCGTTGTATGAATTGCGGGAATGTGATCGATCCCCTCATTCAGATCAATAGGACCGTGCAGATACAAAGGGGGATCGGGCCGATGACGCAGCGAGGCATGCGGCCTGCACGGGGCGCTGTGGGTTCGGGCCAACCCCTCCGTGTTCCTCGTTCCTGAGACGGACAATGGAAATGGAGCAGATGAACATAACGTCAGGTGTGACCCAAGCAGGCCGTGTGGGCGCAGAGGACCACGCGCCGACAGTTCAATCGATGAAACGAAGAATTCTGATCGTTGACGACTGTGCCGTGACCCGCCATGCCATCTCTGAGTGGTTGCGAGATTTGGGTTGCGACATCGTCGCTGAACATCCACTCCCAGGGCGTCCCCCGATTGAGAAGAGTTTCCTATGCCGCCTTCTGACATCGTCTTTCTCTTCGATGTGGACAACACGCTGCTGGACAACGATCGGGTGACCGAGGACTTGCAGCGGTATCTTGAGCGCGAAGTCGGCTGCGAGCGTCAGGAACGATATTGGACGATCTTCGAACAGTTGCGAGTCGAGTTGGGGTACGCGGATTATTTAGGGGCTCTTCAACGATATCGCATTGAGTATCACCATGATCCGCGCCTTTTGACGGTCTCTCATTTCTTGATCAATTATCCCTTCGCTGACCGGCTGTACCCGAACGCGCTCGGGGTGATCGAACACGTCAAGCGGTGGGGCACGATCGTGATCCTCTCGGACGGTGATGTGGTGTTCCAGCCGAGAAAAGTCGAACGATCAGGATTATTTGAAGCCGTCGGCGGGAACGTCTTGATTTATATTCACAAAGAACAGGAGCTGGACGACGTGGGACAGCGCTACCCTGCCGAGCATTACGTGTTGATCGACGACAAACTTCGCATTCTCTCGGCAGTGAAAGCAGTCTGGGCCTCGCGCGTCACGACCGTGTTTCCTCGCCAGGGCCACTATGCCATGGACCGGCAGGTAGTAGCTCGTTTTCCACCGGCGGACGTGACTATCCCCAGCATCGGGGATTTGCTCAACCAT
>JBKJWE010000146.1:0-7277 GCA_046717045.1 Nitrospiraceae bacterium
CGAAGAAGCCGATCGCTTGTGGAAAAAGGTCGGTATCTCTCCCTCACGGATCGTGCGCAGCGATGAGAAAGACAATATCTGGCAGATCGCCGATACCGGTCCCTGTGGTCCTTGTTCCGAGATCCATTTCGACCAGGGTCCGTCCGTACCGGGCGACGAGACGCCGAACGGCGAGGGGGATCGTGTCATCGAGATTTGGAATCTGGTCTTCATGCAGTTCGATCGGGATGCCTCCGGGACTTTGCATCCTCTGCCGAAGCCCAGCATCGACACCGGTATGGGACTCGAGCGGTTGACGGCGGTTGCCCAGGGCGTCTTCAGCAACTATGACAGTGATCTCTTCACGCCGTTACTGGCCGCCATCGCCAAGCGGGCTGGGGGGCAATACGGAAGGACTGAAGTTGGCGATCGCTCCATTCGGGTCGTCGCCGATCACCTTCGGGCAATCAGTTTCTTGATGTCAGATGGTGTCCTGCCCTCGAATGAAGGACGCGGGTATGTGTTGCGCAGAATTCTCCGTCGTGCCGCACGGCATGGTCGATTACTCGGCATCGTCGAGCCGTTCCTCCACGAGTTGAGCGCGGTGGTGGTCGATCAGATGGGGAGCGCCTATCCGGAGGTTCGAAGCGCGGCCCCCACGATTGCCGAAGCCACCAGAGGTGAAGAAGAACGGTTCATCGCCACACTCGATCAAGGGCTGCCGATCTTGAACGACATGATCACCAAGACTCGTGCGGCCGGGCACACAGTCCTGTCCGGCGCCGATGTCTTCAAGCTCTATGACACGTATGGATTTCCGATGGATTTGATCGGGGAGGCCTGCCGTGAGCAGGGCATGACGGTCGATGAGCAGGGATTCGACCAGGCGATTGAGGAACAACGCAATCGTGCGCGCAAGACCGGTGGGTTCGAACAGGAAATGGCGAGGCCGGCCTTGGCCGAATTAGCCGGGCGAGTCGTCGCGACGAAATTCGTGGGCTATGATCGTCTTGAATCCGACAGCGTACTCCATGCCATTCTCAAGGGCGACCGGATGGTGAAAGAGGCGGCCGAAGGCGATGAGGTCGAGGTCGTATTGGATGTGACACCGTTTTATGCCGAAGGCGGCGGTCAGGTGGGCGATCAAGGCGTGCTCGTGGGATCGGAAGGGCGAATGGATATCAAGGAAACAACCAGACCTGCGCCGATGTTAATCCTTCATAAGGGGACCGTAAGCAAAGGGCGTATTCGTGAAGGCGAGCAGTTGCACATGACCGTCAATGCGACGACGCGTCAGGATGCAGCGCGAAATCATACGGCGACTCACCTCGTCCATGCGTCGTTGCGGGAGATGCTTGGTCCCCATGTGAAGCAATATGGGTCGCTGGTCGGACCGAATCGGCTTCGTTTTGATTTTGCGCATTTCAGGCCGCTGTCCTCCCGCTACATCGACTACATTGAAACCACCGTCAACCACGAAGTGCGGAAGAACGAAACGGTCCGCACTGAAGTCATGAGTATTCAAGACGCCGTGGCGAAGGGCGCGCTGGCGTTCTTCGGCGATAAGTATGGCGACCAGGTTCGTGTGGTGACGGTTGAATCCTTCAGCAAGGAACTCTGCGGCGGAACGCACTGCCGGCATACCGGTGACATCGGACTTTTTCGTATTGTGTCGGAGACCGGTGTTGCAGCCGGGGTGCGGCGTATTGAGGCGCAGACCGGTAGCGGGGCGATGGCCGTGATGAAAAAACTGGAAGCCGATGTACGCGAGTTGTCCGATCTCTTGAAAGTCGGTCAATCCGATCTCGTGGCGAAGACCCGCAAGGTCATGGCGCAGCTGAAAGAGAAAGAACGTGAACTGGAAGAGCTGAAGTTGAAGATGGCGAGCGGATCGGCCGTCGCCTCGACGGCAAGGACGATTGCCGGCGTGTCGGTGCACGTGCAGCGCACGGACGGATTGGATGTGAACGGCATGCGGGCCTTGGCCGATCAACTGCGCGACAAACTCAAGAGCGGCGTCGTGGCCTTAGGCGCAGCGACCGACGAGGGCAAGGTCGCACTGCTGGTTGTTGTGACGAAAGACCTGATCGGAAGGCTCAAGGCCGGAGATCTGATTAAGGTGATGGCGACCGAGGTGGGCGGGACTGGCGGTGGACGGCCTGAAATGGCTCAAGCGGGCGGCAAAGACCCATCCAGGCTTGATGCGGCGCTTGAAAAGGTGTTTGGCCTAGTCGAAACCTCCCTCCAGCGGTAAACTCATGGCGAGCCGCATTCTCGCATTGGATTACGGCACGAAGCGGATCGGTGTCGCTTTGAGCGATGAGCTCGGGTGGACGGCGCAACCGCTCGAGACGATCGAACGGCGGACGCTGGATCGCGACATTGCCTACATTGCCTCGCTGGTGAGCAGGCACGAGGTCGCACGAGTGGTGTTGGGGCTGCCGCTGCAACTGGATGGCCGTGAGGGCCCGGCGATCCAGGCGATGCGGGAGTTCACGGCGAAGTTAGAAACAGCGATTTCCGTTCCGCTCGTTCACTGGGACGAGCGGATGACGACGAAAGCCGCGGAAGATCTGCTGATCGCGGCTGACGTGAGCCGAAAGAAACGGAAAGGCGTTGTCGATCGTGTGGCAGCGGCAATCCTCTTGCAGAGTTATCTGGCGAGTCTGGAGTCAGTCTCCACGACGGAATCATGGACGGACCTGCAGCCCGATGAAACAGGCGTAGAGACATCGGATGAAGTTCAAGATCATTCTCGGTCTGCTGCTCCTCGGGGTCGTCGCCCTCGGCATGGCCGCCTACCAAGCGATCCGATGGGCTGAAGGACCGGTCGTTCCTCCCTCCGAACATCCTCCTTCCAAAGTCGTGGTCATTCCTGAAGGTGCGACGTTTCAGCAGGTCGCCGCGCTGTTGCGACAAAATGGGTTGATCAAGAACCGAGCCGCCTTTGTGTTGCTTGGGAAGTCCCAATCGGTGGACCGCAAGATTCACGCAGGTGAATATGAACTCAATGCCGGCATGACGCCCGCCGAGATTCTGGCGAAATTCCAGAGCGGGCAGGTGGTTCTCCATTCCGTCACCATTCCTGAGGGGCTGACGATGACGCAGGTTGCCGATGTCCTTGCACAACGAGCCGGTACGGATCGTACCGAGTTTCTTCGGCTGGCGAGGGATCGTGGGTTTGTCGCCTCGCTCGGGGTAACGTCCGACACCTTGGAAGGGTATCTCTATCCCGACACCTATAGGTTTCGCCGAGGGGTGAAGACCAAAGACGTCGTCCTGGCGATGGTCGAACATCTCCGTCAGATGTTTGGCCCGGACCTCCAGGCTCGGGCCCTAGAGATGAAGATGTCGGTGCATCAGGTACTCACGCTCGCGTCGGTGATTGAAAAAGAGACCGGATCGGGCGGCGAGCGGCCGGACATTTCAGCGGTGTTTCACAACCGCCTGCGAAAGCATATTCCGCTGCAAAGCGATCCCACCGTGATTTATGGATTGCCGGATTTCGACGGCAACATCCGCAAAAAGGATCTCTCCAATCCAAGTCTCTACAATACCTATCGTTGGCCGGGCTTGCCGCCTGGCCCCATTGCCAATCCAGGTATCCACGCCATCCGCGCGGCGCTCTTTCCGTCTAACTCGCATGCCTTGTATTTTGTCTCGCGCAACGATGGCACGCATCAGTTTTCGGCCACACTCACCGAACACAATGAAGCTGTGGAGAAATATCAGAAACGTCCGTTCCGGCGAGCGGCGCATCCGAAAACATGACCGCACCGCGTGCTGCTTCTTCATCTCTTTATCGAGACTTGATATAAGGCTTCTTGATGCTGACGCCCGAGTGGAATGTTCCTGCCTTGATCGACCACACCATTCTCCGTCCTGACGCGACGAAAACCGATGTGCTGAGGCTCTGCCAGGAGGCGAAGCGGTTCGGCTTCGGTGTGATCTTTGTTCCCCCCTGCTATGTGGATGAGGCTGTGGCGGCGGCGGTCGGCACCACCATTCACGTCGGAATTCCGATCGGGTTTCCCTTGGGCGGGCATACGACCGCGAGTAAAGTCGCGGAAGCCATCGAAGCCGTTGCCCATGGCGCGCAGGTCTTGGATATGTTGATCAACGTCAGTCGACTGAAGTCAGGCGATGACGATTATGTGCGGGAGGACATTGCCGAAGTGGTGCAGGCCACGCCGACAGTCGAGCACAAGGTGATTCTTGAGACCTGCTATCTCACGGATGAAGAGAAGCGTACGGCCTGCCAACTTGTCGTCGAAGCCGGGGCGGATTATGTGAAGACATCGACGGGATTTGGATCCGGTGGCGCAACGGTAGCCGATGTGGTCTTGATGAAACAGGCGGTGGCCGGTCGAGCGAAGGTCAAAGCATCAGGCGGGATTAGGGACTGGAAAACGACGAGGGCGATGCTCGAAGCCGGAGCTGATCGTATTGGGACTAGTGCGAGTCTGAAGATTATCGAAGAATGGTCGGCGTCGAAACCATAGAGATCGTGCATGTTCACTGTACGGAACGACACGCGTTTCGCCGTTGAATGCCCAGTCGTCTACGCCTTGGAGAGCCAGAATGGGAGCGGTGTGGTCTTCAACTTGTCGCGCGGCGGCTGTGCGATCGAAGGGGATGTGACCGCCTCCGATGGGGAAACGGTGAGTCTTCAGATCACCGTGCCAGGTCAGGCTGCGCCTGTATCCGTTGAGCTTGGCAAGATCCGTTGGGCTACGAGGCGTGAATTCGGCGTAGATTTTTCCGTCGTCCTGCCAGACTCAACCGCGCGGCTCGATACGTTTCTGGTCGAAGTCGCGAAAAGAATTCAGCAATAGGGTGGTGTCGTTGATATGACGTAGTACGATGAACAAGTATGGCGGCGTATTCACTTCTGCTATAGTGCGAACATGATTAATCGTGTCATTCTCTGTGTGGTCGATGGATTGGGCGTCGGGGCGATGCCCGACGCGGCTGAGTATGGCGACGCCGGCGCCCACACGCTCGCGCATTTGGCCGATGCGGTCGGGGGCTTGAGGCTACCGACGCTGGAAGCGCTGGGTCTCGGCTCCATTGCCGAGATCAAGGGCGTGCGTGTGATGCCACAGCCGGAAGGCTGTTTCGGTCGCCTTGCCTTCCAATCAAAAGGTGTGGATTCGCTGGTTGGATATTGGGAGTTGGCCGGACATCAGACAGGAGTGCTCGGCCTGACCTATCCCACTGGGTTTCCGCCAGGTCTTGTTGCCCAACTTGAACAGGCGTTTGGGCGCAAGATTCTCGGGTCCGGTCTCTCCTCTCGTGGCGCAATGGCGAGAGAGTATGGAGCTGAACACGTTGCCTCCGGCGCACTGATGATGTGGACGGATGGGCGCCGAACGTGCCACGTTGCAGCACATGAAAGCGCCATGCGTCCGGAAGAGCTCTATCAGCGTTGTCGCGAGGTAAGAAAACTGCTCAGAGAGCCCTGGGGCTTGTGCCGAGTAGCCGCACATCCTCTCACCGGCGATGTTGGCTCCGTCCGGTCCAACTCTCTCAGGCGGGATTTCGTTATCGAACCTCCCGGGCCGACCATGCTGGATATCCTGAATCGTGCGAGCCAAATTCTGATCGGTGTGGGAAAAGTCGGCGATCTGTTCAGCGGCCGCGGGCTGACCCGCGCCACCGCGCAAGCCTCATGGACGACCTCGTTCGAGGAAGTGACGGGGATGTTACCGAACGTCCCTCGAGGGTTGATTTTTGCCGGGCTCGACCTGTTCGACGATGCGGCAGACACGTCTGCTGCGGCGCTTCAGGAATTCGATCAGCGCCTTCCGGAATGGCTTGAACAGCTCCGTCCCGGCGATCTGTTCTTGTTGACGGGGGATCATGGCCGCGACGCGATGACGCCTCATCGTGCTCCGACACGTGAGTATGTGCCCCTGATTGCCACTGGCCCCAGGTTGGCTCAAGGCGTCAATTTCGGTATCAGGCCGACTGCTTCCGATCTAGGACAAACCGTCGTGGAAGCGCTTCGCGGCGAACATCTTGCGGTTGGCGACAGTTTTCTCGATGCCATGCGCGCAGGATGAACGAGCAGCGGTCATTTGTCACATCGATCAATCGTAATGTGTGGGAACGGTGAACGATTGGTTGGTGAGGACGGATCGCATGTCGATTGGCGGACTCCCCAATGTCGTTTGAAGCACGTCTGAAAGAACTCCATCTCACCTTGCCGCAAGCGCCAAAGCCGGTGGCCACGTATATTCCAGCAGTCCGGGCGGGGGATCTCTTGTTCCTGTCCGGAGTCTTGCCGATGCGCGACGGACAGCTGGCCTTTTCCGGCAAGCTCGGGCGCGATCTCACGGTCGAGCAGGGGATGGAGGCAGCCCAGGTGGCCTTGCTCAACGCCCTTGCCATCGTCAGGCAGGAACTCGGGACACTCGACCGGATCGTACGGGTTATAAAAGTCGTGGGGCACGTCGCGTCGGCGGAGGGATTCGTGCAACAGCCTCAAGTCCTCAACGGCGCGTCGGATTTGCTGGTCGCTGTCTTCGGCGAGGCCGGACGCCATGCGCGGGTAGCCGTCGGCGCGGCCGAGTTACCGCGTGGGGCCGCTGTCGAAATCGAAATGACGCTCTCCGTTTCGTAGGCGTCTGCCGACCCATCCTACACGCCCATTGGATGTGGTTTCTCCGGCTTGACACTCGAAAAAACCGCTTGCTATAGTCCGATCGTCCCTTCGCTTCACGTTGTACCCCCGTTTTTGCCTTCCTGAATCCGGTGCGTGGGGTTCTCGTGCCACGCGCGAGGGTCATTCTTTCCCAAATTTCAGAGGCGCGGGACATGAAAATCTTCTTGACGGTTGTTAGTCTCCTGGCCCTGGGGGCGAGCCCGAGCGTGACCCCCTGGGCCGCGGCCCCTCCGGCGCTCGAGCTGCATCCTGCGTCCGCAGTCCCTGGAGCCACCGTCTCGATCACCGGAAAAGGATTCGGAGCCTTCCGTTCTGCGCAGGCCAATCGAGTCACGTTCGGCGGCATCCCAGCCCTCATCCAACGCTGGGAATCCGACTTGATCGAGGTGAAAGTTCCCATCGCAGTGCAATCCGGTCCTGTCGACGTGCTCGTGGGCAAGAAGAAGCTGTCGGCCGGAACATTCACTGTCGTGCATCCTTTGATCGCGGCAATCACTCCGAACGAAGTCGAGCGCGGACATACTATCAGGATCAACGGATCTCACTTCGGTGTGACGGCAGGCGCCCGCGATCCCAATACGATGTTCGGAGTCAATGACGTCGTCATTGGCGGGATCGTCGTCCGACCGCG
>JBKJWE010000147.1:0-2989 GCA_046717045.1 Nitrospiraceae bacterium
CATCGAATATTTCGATCCAACAATTCTTATCGATGACCTGCATCTCCATGTCCGCGGCCTCGACAGACAGCGCACCAATGGCGATCAGTCCGCACGCGAGGAACAATTTGAATAGCGACATAGTTACCTCCTTAATAATAGACATGACAAGTGACGAGGAGAGACACTCGATCTTCTCAAATTACTGACTCTGCGCTCTTTAGTCTTCTCTCTTGCTGGTCAGCGTGGCCAGCAGATTTTCCGCCGTCCGCCGGTCAGACGCGAATAGCAGAGGATACTCGCTCTGAGAGAATGTCCTAAACTGTTCTTGTTCCCCGGCGGGAACGTTCAACAACACGGACAATGACGCGAGATATTCTCCATTCCCGCGTGCGATGTCCTGTTCAAGATTCTCGAACGCGACCGCGGTAAACAGGCGCGCCTTTTGGCCTTGCTTCACGTAGCCATCGGCGTCGAACATTTCACCCGGGCTCGTGCTCGATGTGAACTTGGCAAACGTGTCGATCGTGGCTTTAGTCGTGTTGCAGCCCGAAATAACGAGCCCGACGCTTGCCAGAAACAAAGCACCCATAAGGCCCTTTAATGTTATCGTGCGCATGAGACATCCTCCCCCTGGTTGTTGAACCTTACTATCACTGATAGACCAATGCTCCTCGGTACATGTGAGGCCCGCCTGAAGACCGGCCGTTATGAACGAGCGATGCGTTTCTAAGGCTTTACGCCTTCTCTTTCACGGTCAGATTATTTTTCACAGACTTCACGCCGGGGACTTGCCAGACTACCCAGGACGCATTGGCGCTGGTCAAGAGGTCACGAACCTCACCCGTGAGCGAGACGACCCCTGCATTGGTCTGCACAGCAATATCGGCTCCCCTGAGTCCAGAATCCTTCGCGATATGCTCCTTCACGCGTGTCGTAATGGCATCATCCTTATCGTCTACCGCCTCGCGTTTAGCGGGGGCGACTATCTCAAGATCGTTCTTCACCGACTTGACGCCGTCGAGCCCCTTGGCGATGTCCCCCGCCGCCCGCTTAGCCGTGTCGGAATCGACCTTCCCGCGGAGCATCACGACGCCATTGGTGGTCTCGACATCGACATGCCGCCCTTTGACCCGGGAATCAGCAAAGAGCGCAATTTTGGTCTTCGCCGTGATCCACGAGTCAGTGATCGGCGTCTTCTCGTCTGCCTTACCCGCCGCGAGTGCCGATCCGGCGAGGAGTGCCCCACCGAGAACGAGAACCGTGCACAGTGCCAGCACAGAGCGTGTGGTCATGATCTTCTCCTTTATAAGATGTGAACGTGTGTCGCCAGACCTTCTCGTGCGATATCGGAATGTCTCCGTATTCGTATTATCTGGCACTGACTTCAAATCCAACTGTCATTGACAGTATGACGGGCCGGCGAGACGCGGTCTGCTCACAATTGCTCACTTCGAAAGAATGAGCGCGACTAGGCGATATGGGACGGCTTCTGGCTGGCTTCGCTGCAAGAATGTGCAGCAGACCGATGCATTGTTACGCAAGTAGGAAGGCGGTGGGAGCGGTATCAGTAATACAGATGGACACCGACTCCGATCCATTCCGTATTTTGATTGTAAAATTGTCCATTCGGCGAGGGCCCGGCGAAATACTCCGCCAGGACTTGTACCTTCCGGTCTCCGATTCGCGCATCTTCGAATTGAATTCCCACCATGATTGAGCTGGCGACCCTCCAATTACTTCTCTCATTCGCCTGGGCATCCACATAGGCGACTGGGCGCATCTTGCCGCCCCACAAGGTCCAGGGACTGGTGAGTTCAGCTCCCACTTGACTCGTGCCGCGTTTCAGTTCCTTCGGGTCTCGACCCACCAGAATGCCTCCTCCTCCGTAGATCCGGAGCCAGGCGGCCAGGTCAAAAGCCACTTTCAGATCCACTTCTTCGAAGCTTAAGTTGACTCGATTCACCGGTGTCCGGCTATTGAGAATGAATTCGTCGCCTAGATGTGAGCTCTGATGGTGAAGACGAAGGAAACCGGAGAACGGACCGGTCCGATAGCTGGCGAGCAATCCGGCGATATAGTCGGCATTGACGAGGTCTAACGAGCCGGAGGGGGCGCTCATATTGAATACACTGAACACGCCGGCCTGGAGCGCGAGTTCCCACTGGCCACCCAAGGGGGCGGCATTACGATAGAGGGCAAAGGTTTCACCGAAGTTAGCCGAGCCGGTATTCCTCGGCTCCTGGCCGAATGAAACTTGACGGGATGCTATGGAAAAATGTGGCCATCGCGGATCGGCATGGAAAGGAGCCACGAGGAGATCGCGAGGAAGGAATTTGGACTCGGCCCCTTGGGAAGCTCCTGTTGGATAACCGGTTGCGGCGAATCAGCCGGAACAGGCGGGGGACCCGCGTCCTCCCGAACTTCTGCACGCACGACACCTGGAATCTTTCCCAGTGCCGTGAGGACTTTGTCCCGATCGACCTTGCCGAGCGAGTCGGCGGTGACAATTACCACACCATTGCGCACCTGTACGATAGCCCCCGGCACATTGAATTCGTGCTCGAGCACGGCGGCGGCATAGCCGGCGATATACGAGTCATCGGCCGCGATCGTGGCCGACAGGATTCCCAGGACGAGGCAGAGGACAAAGGCCAGGCCCGCAGCCGCGATTCTTGCCGGGCGAACAATAGCGAATCGGCGGAGGAAGAAGTCATCTTTGGCGTCACGCGTTCCAACCATGTGTACTGAGTCTCCTGTAAGTTCCAAGGATCGTAGTCCCACTGAGGATCGAAATGAAGCTGGAGGATGTTCAATTTGAGCAGGGTAGAATGCCAACCGTCGATCCTGTCCCGGGGAAAAAAGACCGTTAATTTCACATGCAGCGTTGAGGTTGAACCGGGCCAGCCGGCGAACTGCAACATGCCGGGAAGCAGGCTTTCGGTCTGATCAAAATTGCTCATTCCTAAGGACACAAATACAGGTGGCCGAAACTCCCCTGCGGGATGAT
>JBKJWE010000148.1:0-3096 GCA_046717045.1 Nitrospiraceae bacterium
ACCAAGAAGAAGCTGGCGGTCGCGGTCTACAACCATTACAAGCGGATCGAGATTCAGAAGCAGGCACGCGGCCGCAACGACATCGAGCTGACGAAGTCGAACATCCTCCTGATCGGCCCGACCGGCACCGGCAAGACGCTCCTGGCGCAGACCCTCGCCAAGTATCTGGACGTGCCGTTCACGCTCGCAGACGCCACGACACTCACCGAAGCGGGGTATGTCGGCGAGGATGTGGAGAATATTATCCTCAAGCTCTTGCAGGCATCGGATTACGACGTCGAACGGGCCGAACGCGGCATCGTGTACATCGATGAAATCGACAAGATCAGCCGGAAGAGCGACAGCCCGTCGATTACACGCGACGTTTCCGGCGAGGGCGTACAGCAGGCCTTACTCAAACTGATCGAAGGCACCGTCGCCAACGTCCCCCCGCAGGGCGGACGCAAACATCCCCATCAGGAATTTATTCAGGTCAATACCAGCAACATCCTCTTCATCTGCGGCGGGGCGTTCGTCGGGCTAGAATCGATCATCGAACAGCGATTAAATCGCAAATCAATGGGATTCGGCGCGGAAGTGCGCGGCCGAAGCGAAGTGAGACTGGGGGAACTCTTCGAAAAGGTGCAGCCGGAAGATTTTCTCAAGTATGGGTTGATTCCGGAGTTTGTCGGTCGCCTACCGGTGGTGGCGACCTTGGATGAATTGGATGAACGCGCGCTCATCCGTATTTTGACGGAACCGCGCAATGCCCTCACGAAGCAGTACGAGAAACTTCTCTCGTTCGAGAAGGTCAAACTCAAATTTACCGACGGGGCCTTGGGCGCCGTCGCCCGGAAAGCTTTTCTGCAGAAGACCGGCGCACGCGGACTGCGGGCAATTCTCGAAGAAGTGATGTTGGACGTCATGTACGACGCCCCCTCACAGAAACAAATCAAGGAAGTCCTCATTACCGAAGACGCCATTCTGGGCAAGCACCCTCCGATTCGAATCTTCGAACAAGATAAAGACATCAAGACTGCCTAAACTGTTACAAAGTATTGAGTTTTAGCTCATCTGAGCGGCTCACGCGATATCGCCAGTTGGCGGAGGATTCTATCTGTAGCCTTCTCAATCGCTCCTCACGAGCCTGTCCCTTCTGAACGGAGCGCGGTCGCGTCTATCCCATTCAGAAATCGACGGTTTCCTCGACAGGAGGAAATGCTGCGCTATACTTGCACTGTCGACCTTGGAGTGGAGGATCCGGTGAAATATTCTGTCTCGTCAAGCCTCAGACATAAAGGGAAGACCCTCGAACTCGACGCCGCCCGTGAAATTATTACCCTCATCGGCATCAACGGCGAACCGATGGGGAACTTGTCCTGGGACTTCGTGATTGATCAAATCTTGGCCTACCGCAAACCCCCGGCCACGAGAGAGGCCAGAACGGAACCCCGCGTGACGCTGTCGTTCCGAGTCAAATATAAGACCCCAGAAGGTCACCATTACGAAAGTCGCGCCGGCGGCATCGGCGGCGGCGGGTTATTTATCGAAAGCCAAGCCCCATTGGCTGTCGGCACCAAACTCGCCCTGGAATTCTCGCTGCCGGAGCGGCCGTCCGAGTGGCTACCGGCCAAAGGCGTCGTCGCCTGGGTCTGTCCAAAAGCCGATCAGTATACGTTTAGCCCCGGCATGGGCGTACGTTTTACCGATATAGTGCCAGAGATCCGCAACCGAGTCCTGGAACTGGTGAAGTCGCTGCAAACCGTCGGCCAACCGGCCGCCTAAGTGAAGAGTACGCGCAGTTCACGGCATCGAGCCGACATCAAGAAGGATCCCCATGAAGTTTCCCGTTACGCTCACCCAAAGCCACGAGGGAAAGATTGTCGAAATGGATGTCGATCATGAGATCGTCACGCTTCGGAGCGCAAAAGGAGAGTTGCTCGGCACGCTGTCCTGGGGAGATGTGATTGAACGGATCCTGGCCAGCGACGACGATGCCCGCTTCACCCACGCCCGTTCTCACCCGAGAGCGCCACTTGCCGTGAAAGTGCGCTACACGACCCCGGAAGGAAAGCAATTTGATAGTCTCACCGGCGGCATCGGGGGCGGCGGATTGTTTATCGAAAGCAGCACACCTCTGGCTCCCGGCACTGAACTGGCCGTCGAGTTCGCGCTCCCCGATCGCCCCTGGGAAAAGCACAAAACGAAAGCCAAAGTCGTCTGGACACGCAATAAGCCGGAGCGGTATCTGCTCTTCCCCGGCATGGGCGTCCAGTTTACCGAGATCGACGAGAAGTCCCGCAAAGAATTAGTCGAGCTCGTCACCGCCTTAAATCGGACGAGGCTCACGACGACCTAAGTTCTTCCCGCGCCTGTCTCGCCCAACGGCCCACGTCCTGATTGGTATCCTTCCCCAGCACCGCTTCCAGCGCCGCCTTCATGTCGCTGCCGCCGATTTTCCCAAGACGGTAGACTGCTTCCACCCGCACAGCAGGGGACAGGTCCCGCGCGAATCGATCCTTGAGCCAGGGACCGGCCCTTGATCCGCCCCATTCACCTAACGCGGCGATCAGCCCCTGTCGAACCTCTGGATCGGCATCGTGCAATGCCGCGGCTAACCGAGGTAGCCACGAGGTGGAATCGACCTGCAAGAGCGTCTGTGTCGCCGCTTTTCTGACGCCGATGTCAGCGGAGGATAAGAGAGCCGGCACCGCCGTCATCAACTCCGTAGGAGGCTCGATGTCACCCAGGGCAATCGCGGCAGCCTGTCTCACCAGTTCGACGGGATCTTCCAGCGCCGATATGCACGATGCGGTAATCTCTGGAGTCGCAATAGGATGCAATCGTCCGATGGCCTTCACCGCCGCTTCCCGCACCAGCGGAACCCGATCGGTCACAAGAGAAATCAGCGCAGCGACAGCTGTCGGATCGCCGATCTTGCCGAGCGACTCCGCCGCCGTCCGTCTGGTTTCCGCCTGCGCGTCATGGAGCAATTCCATCAGGAGGGAAACGGTTCGTTCAGGAGAGGAGGTTGCTGCTTCCTGGATGCAGCCGGTGAGGCTGCCGCTCGCGAAGACAATAATCAGCGCCGCCGTCAGACCACAGCCTGCTGTGTGG
>JBKJWE010000149.1:0-6526 GCA_046717045.1 Nitrospiraceae bacterium
GAGCTCTGCCAGGACCTCGTGAAGAACCCCGTGAAGCCGCTCCCGGTTTCAGTCAGAGTCGGCTCGGTCTTGGGGCTGCTCTGGGCCGCTTTGACGAACAGCCCGCCGAGACTCATTCCGCTGCCCATCGCCGTAGAATGGGCCGAGCGGCATCGAGAAGAGGCGACGCGCACCTGGCGCGGAACGGATCTGCTCGACCAGGTTTTGGATAAGCTGTGGAGATTTCTGGCTCAGGAGTTCCGCGCGCGCGGCCAAACGCCGCCGGCTTAAGACGCACGACGCTGAAAGCCTCCGAAAAGAAGGAGATCGCTCATGCAGAAAGCTGTGATGGCATGCCTCGATTTGGAAGGCGTGCTGGTCCCGGAAATTTGGATCAACGTCGCCCAGAAAACCGGTATTGAAGAATTGAAGATTACGACTCGTGAAATGCCGGACTACGATGCGTTGATGAAACGACGGCTCGCAATCCTCGACCAGCACAAACTCACAATTGCAGATATTCAGGATGTGATCGCCAAAATGGGCCCCATGGAAGGGGCGACCGAGTTCGTTGCTTGGCTCAGAGAGCGATGCCAAGTCATTATTCTCTCCGATACCTTTTACCAATTCGCGCTGCCATTGATGCGACAGCTGACGTATCCGACGTTATTCTGCAATCAGTTGGAAATTGATTCACGTGGGAAGATCCTCGCGCATCACATGCGCATGCAGAATCAGAAGAAACATTCCGTGGCCGCGTTCAAATCGCTCAATTTCCACGTCATGGCTGCCGGGGACGCCTACAACGACACGGCCATGCTGGGCGAAGCTCACGCCGGCTTCTTCTTCCGACCGCCGGCCCACCTGCCGAAAGAATTCCCGCAATTTCCCGTGACCCAAACGTACGTAGAGCTACGAGAGTGTTTCGCGCGGGAGGGCAATTTCCAGTAGCTTCTGGCTTTCGAAGGGTTCCTCCCATTTGTCAGGGGAGACAAGCAGGGGTGGCGGCCCATATCCAGAGCCATACGAGGACTTGAAGCTATCCGGCTGACAGCTGCTGCTTCCAAAAATAAGAAGCCCCGATGGGGATCACCCATCGGGGCTTCAACTTCTCGGCTCAGGCGAGAGATCCTCTCGCCTCTAGCCCATTGCCTCTTGCTTCAATTAGAAGTTCATCCAGAGCTGAACGTAGGCCCACGACTGATCGTTGGACTTGCCCAAGTTCTCCTGAATATAGGAGCCGGCAAACAAGTGGCCGTAGGTCGCCTGGAAGGCCACCTTACCATCCATGAACATATGGGTCCAGGTGAAGTCATGTTCCTGGCCGATATGCTTCTTGGTGTTCCCCACCTTCGACCAGACATAGACTCCCTGGGCGCCACGGTACCAGTTGTCTTGAGCATTGGCCAAGTTCAGATGCGTGTACCAATACTCAAAGTGGTCATCCTTGGTTGGGCGGAATTGCAAGTTGGCCGAAGGGCTCAACATGTTTTTCCAAGCTTGGACGTCCATATAGCCCATGTGGATGTGGTTTGTCGGGAACATGTTTTCGAAGGTGTTGGCTGTACTACAATTCTGGGCCATGCCTGCGTTGACGTTACACTGTGCCCGGCCATCGCCCGAAGCGTAGTCCAGGTTCAACGCGATCCGAGGCTTCCAGGAAGACTGATAATGGGTATAGCCAATCCAGTTTCTGGTCGCCCAGGCGTTGATATGGATATTCTTCTTCTGCCCGTTCGCGTTCTGAGCCGCATTCACGCCGCCCGCGTCACCCATCTGACCGAACTGATAGACGATTTCGTTAATGAAGTCGAAGTTGCCCTTGCGCATCTCGATCCGGTTCCCGATGTTGTGTCGGGTTTGGTTCGAGTGCTTTGCCGTGCCCAAGCCCTGAGCGCGGTTATCGGCAGAGCCGTAATTGTTCTTGTACAAAATGTAATACGGCTCGATCAGGAATCCCGGCAGCGACTTGAACTGGTTGTAGAAAATGAACATGTCGGCATCGCGGTTCGCATCGTTGCCGCCCGTGCCTGCGATGTTGGTCGCCAGACTGCCGACCGGTGCAGCCTGACTCAAGTCCGCTTCCGAATTCCGGAACCAGCCGAAGTAGGAGTCGAAAGCCTTCGTGCTGTACTGCATCATGATACCATCATGCGAATAGCCGGTATTGGCCCAGTCGAAGTGGCCGAACATCGAGTGGTTACCGAAGATGACATATTGCCGACCGGCCTTCATGCTGAGGCCCTGGACGCCGGCGAAGTTCCGGATCAACATGTAGGCGGCCCGGACGCCCAGACGGCCTCCATTGCCATTGATCCCGGCGCCAGTCGACGTACCGTTATGATTCAATGGATCGCCACCGTTGCCGGCGTTGACCTGGTTGCCGTTGCTGCCCCAGTTCGCCACATCGATGATTTCCATGTAGAAATTCACGTCCGGCGAGAGGTCGTAGCCGAGACCCAGGCGGACCCACTGTTGGACGTAGAAATCGTTGGCTTTGCCCACAGTCCCCGGAGCCGTGCCGTTCGGAGTACGCGCGGGATTGACTGCGTTACAAGCTCCCCCTGCAGGGAAAGCGGCAGTGTTACCGCCGAAGCAGACATTGTTCCGCATTTCCGGCCGCACACGCACGTCTGCGCGCATCCAGAAGTTCTTCAGATCGAAGTTCTTCCCGATCCGAGGATCGTAGAGTTCGTACGCTTCCTTTTGCGGAATCGCACGAGGGATGGCCGGGACGTTGGTGATCTTCTCACCCTCCGGCAACTCAAAGGCCGCTTGGGCCGGGGCAGGCACGAACGACATGCCCGCCGCCATCACGGCCGCGCTGAAGAAGGTGGCCATACCAGCCCACCCTGTCCGACCTAGCATCCTTCTCATAACATTCCTCCTGTGAATTGGATAACAGCCACCACCGTTTGACCCTCCGGCGCTGCGCTGCCGACTTGACATCCAACTGCCCTCACACTCACTGACGCTTGCCCTCTTCTGCCGACCTGGGAGATCCTATGCCCACATCTCGCATGATCCCCCAACGCTATCGTTTCGACAAGCATTCTCCTGTTTTCCGACACTTACTATCTTCTGCAAGGTTTCTTTCTCGGTCTAGTTGAGAGACGGTCACCCCCTTCCTCCACAACCATCGGTCACGCCTGGTTTGTCTGGCTCGATGACCCCGATCCCTGCTTCTCTCCCGGCGTCGTCGCCGCGTTGATTTGCTCTTCGGCGTCCTTCATCGACGCCTGAAAGTCCTGTTCAACCATCTTCACTTCCTGCTGAATCATGTTGAGCTCGGGTTCAACCGACTTCCGCAGATCTTCGGCCGTCTCCTTAAACCCTTTGACCGCCTTCCCGACCTGACGTCCGACCTCCGGCAGCTGCTTCGGCCCGAACAACAGAAACGCGATGACCAGTATAATGAGAACTTCCCCTGCGCCCAATCCAAACATGGTTCAAACCCTGGCCTAGGGGGAGGGGCAAGAGGAGAGAGGTTGGAAGATTGTCATTTTTCGTCTCCCGCCAGATTCCCTGGTAACCCATAGCCTCTGGCCCCGGGCCTCTCGCCTTTCAGTTTCTATCCCTGCTTCACCTGTTGCACTGGCTCTGCCGCCTGCGGAGGGACCTGCGCTTGCGTGACATGAGGCGGCTGACCTACCGGCGCATCGGCCGGCGGCGGCGTTACATCGATGGCATCGGCTTCGTTGACGCTCTTCTTAAATCCTTTGATGGCTTTTCCAAGTCCCTCGCCCAACTGGGGAATTTTCCCCGCGCCGAAAATGATCAATACAATGATCAAAATCAGCAGTAATTCCATCCACCCGAACGAGCCGAACATACGACTGTTTCCTCTCAATTTCCCCCTCGCAACCGGCCACAATACCAGTCGAAAGGTGGGGGAACACCCACAAACGGGGGAGAGGCTATAGAAGAACCGAGAATTAGTCAAGCGGTATTTCGAGAATCAGGCCGATCAGGCCAATCAGCCCTAGGGAAGGAGGCCGACTGCCTAGCGGGATCGGAAAAACACGTGGAGGTAATCCACAGGACTGGGAGGAGCCGAAAGGGCGATGAGAAAGGACTGGGGATAGTAGCCGATTTCTTCGAGATCCTTCGAGGCGAGAGAGAGTTCCTCTTCTGTGAGATAGGCCACAGTATCGGGAATACCATCCGACTTGAGTGAACAGGCGAGAGCCTGGAGTGCCTCACGCGCTTCAAGTGGCATCTCTATTCTAATTGGGATCTCCAATCGACGCTGGTACGGACTTTTGTAGGTCTCGTTCAGGGCCCGAATCGTCTTCACGAGGAGGCGATCTTGTTCCCAAGGCTCCATCTTCGTCCCTGCTGTCGGATGGGTGGCGAGGAGATCCATCAGGGTTAGGACATTCGTTCCCAGACTACGCCCCACGAACTCGCGCTGGCTTTCCACCGTCATTGAACCAATTTCGAGCTGTTTACCGACCGCTTCAACCAACGCCACATTGATCATGAAGCTCTGCTGCCCCCCGAATTGGCCGGAGCAGGGCTTGTCGGGATCGTTCAACACGCGCAGATCCGCAGTCCCCGCATCAAAGCTGCTGAACCCGAGGGCATCGGAAGCAAGAAGCCGTTTGGCCTCTTTGACCGTCGCACAGGCGCCCAGATTCACAGGGACCAGCACGTCTTCGTCGATCCGCTTGAGAAATTCCGCGATGGTCTTCCGGTAAGGGACCTCTTTCCAATCAACCGTCCGATACTCCCGTTCCCACACCATATCGTCGAAGAAGGAGGGAAAATTCTTCAATGCATCGACATCTTTTGCCTCAAATGCCCGGACAAAGCCGGCCCAATCCTGAATCCTGGCATGCAGGGCTTCGCCCAGGTTCGGGCGAATCAATTCCTCTTCGATTTCCCCGGCATGGCGGGACATCAGTTTGGTAGAAAGGTCGTTCCACAGCTCGTTACAGATGATGCGATCGACGCTTCCACCGGCGACGCCTTCGAGCGAAGCGACTGTGCTGCACACTGTATCCACTCGATCGCGATGGATTGTCAGATCCGGGTATGTGAGGGCCGCATCCAGCACCGATTGCTCCCAATCGACCAACACATATCTGACGCGGGGATAGACACGCCCTTCCCTGTCGAGGGCCTTCAGGTGGCTCAAGAAACAAGCGGCAAGATTACCGTTGCCGGGACCCCACTCCATGATCGTTAAGTGCTGAGTGCTGAGTGCTGAGTGCTGCGACTTAGAAGTGCGGGATGCATCGCGCTTCACGACTTTTTCGAAATAATCTGCGGCGAGGGCGTGGGCAAGCCGGTAGTCGGCAGCGGCAAAGGTTTGATAGTAATTCCGTAGCTGGTCCCCACGGAACCGATAGAACAACTGGTTGATGTGCGTTTGCCATTGGTCGACCGGCTTGTAGTCACCGATCAACTGGGGTAAGGCGTCTGCGTCCTGTAACATACTAAATCCTGGCTAAAAGCAAGCGGCTATTGGCTAGAGGCCTGACTCCTAGCCCTTATGAGGCTCCCAATCATCTTGGCCAATTTTTCATATTCTGTTTCAAGACCGGACTGGGCCGAATCTGACCACAAAGAAACCGAAGTTTAGCAGAGGGCTCAAAGTAGCCGCAACCGGCTAAGCCAGCCCTTTCGCTGGGCCATTCAGTATCGACAGTCGGCTTGACTCCGCCCTGCGACCCGTGTACGAACAAGCTCATGCCCGGCTTCGACCGTCGAGCCCCGCAGTGCGCAAGCCTGCTGCTCATAGGCTCCCTCGCATGGCTCTGTATTCTGCTGGGACCTCCTGCCCGAGCGGAAGAGTTGCCGATCACGAAGAACCCCTCGATCCCGGACTTTCAGAACCGCGTGCTCGACACCAAACCCTATGATTTCGACGCTCCGCCGGAAGGCATGTTCCGCAGCATTACGATGGCCGAAGGATTCGACGAAGAACTCAGCTTTCGCCGGACGCATGAGATTGTTCCTGTCAAACCGACCGACCAATTCAGCCCCGACACGAGCGGGATCTTCATCGTGTTTTCGCTCCATCAGCACTATCAGGCCTTTCAGGTGTTCGGGCGGTGCTTCCCTGAAGTCGTCCCCGGGCTCGATCCCCATACCATGGTCGGACAGGATGCCATGTACATCGCGCTCGAAGATGAAAGCGGCTACCTCAAGCTCACGCCTCCGCAGGGTGGCTGGAAGCCAGGACGGTACAAAGTGGAAATTCATGCGGGGGAACAGGTCAACGAGATGAGTCTCATGGGTACGATACGCTTCACGATCGTGGGTTAGAACGCCACGATGGTGAAATAGGCACGACGTCAAATCCTCCCCTAACCTCGAGCCTCAGGCCTCGTTGGCCGTTTCAATTGACGGCATGAGACAAGGGGTATATAACCCCATTGTAGATAGGAATGTACGGTGATGGGGTTCACCGGAACCGCCTGACGCCTCGACGTCGGGCTGATAACTCCTACCAGCTGACGCGGGTAGGAGTTTTTTTTGGAAGGATGATGGAAACCGATCGCCAACCATCGCCGTTTGCCCAATACCAACTGCGCAACAT
>JBKJWE010000150.1:0-2557 GCA_046717045.1 Nitrospiraceae bacterium
CGTGCTTGCAGAGGCAGCCGACATCTCAGTACACCTCTCTGTATTTGCGCCGCAGCCAGTGCCCGAGGATGTTGAAGCCGAGCGTGATGATGAACAGAGTCAGGCCGGCCGCGAAGATGGTCTGATAGCCGATACTGCCGTGCGGTAGGTCGCCTAGCGCAACCTGCACGATGTACGACGTTATGGTTGCGGCCGGATCCATCGGATTCCAGGTTAGATTGGGCTGCATCCCGGCTGCGATGGCGACGACCATGGTCTCGCCCACCGCGCGCGAGATCCCGAGAATGTAGGCAGCTGCGATACCGGAGAAAGCGGAAGGTGCGACCACCTTGATCGCCGTCTGAAAGCGGGTTGCGCCCATGGCGTACGAACCCTCGCGCAAGGCCGTTGGAACCGCGCGCATGGCGTCCTCCGATACCGAGCTCACATACGGGATGATCATTATTCCCATGACGATTCCGGCCGAGAGAAGGCTGAAGCCAGGCAGGCCGGGAATAATCGCCTGGAGAATAGGCGAGACGAAGAGCAGGGCGAAGTAACCGTAAACGACAGTCGGGACGCCGCCCAGCAACTCCAGGAAGGGCTTGGCAATTTCACGCACGGCAAACGGGGCGAACTCGGACAGGTACAAAGCGATGATCGTCCCGAGCGGAATGGCGATCAGCAAAGCCACGCCGGAGCTCACTAGGGTGCCAGAGAGCAGGACCATGATGCCGTAGTGCGCATCGTCGAAAAGCGGCGTCCATTGCGTGTCGGTCAGAAAGGTCCAGAGACTGATCGTCCTGAAGAACTGGAAAGATTCGCTAACGAGGATATAGACGATGCCGATGGTGGTCGCAACGGAAGAGAACGCAGCAAGGAAGAGGATTCCCTCGATGATGCGTTCCTTGATGTTGCGGCTGAACTTGTGTTGCAGCCGGTCGGGCGCAACATCATTCATGGACAAGGGTGCCTTCAGGCCGATGGAAATATCGGAAGGTGGCATTCTATCGGGAACCCGTGTCGAAAGTCATTGAGGATGGCGCCAACGATAAGGGGGGCACGGCGCCCCCCTTTAGTCACCCATTCGGAAGTTACAGCTTTGCTTCGCGCTTCAGCAGCTCTTCAATCGTGACTCCCACTTCACTTGCGCCGCTGAATACCGTGCCAAGCTTCATCTTCTCGACATGATCCCAGCCGGTCGTGTACGCGATGTCGGGCAGCGGGACATACTTGACTTCTCTGGCCAGCTTGGCGCCGTTTTTCATGTAGTACTGCACGAATTCCTTGACTTCAGGCTTGGATAGCGACTTTTCGTTCACATAGATGAAAATCGGGCGGGCCAGAGGCTGATAGGTGCCTTTGAGCACGGCTTCTATCGAGGGACCGACGGCGGCCGCGCCGTCTTTCGCCACGATTGGCACGGCTTTCAGCTTGCCCTGGTTTTCAACGTAGTACGCGAATCCGAAATAGCCGATCGCGTACTTGTCGCGGGAAACCCCCTGCACCAGAACATTGTCGTCTTCGGACGCCGTGTAGTCGCCCCGGCTCGACTTCGCCTTTCCTACAATGGCCTCGGTGAAATAGTCGAACGTTCCCGAATCCGAACCGGCACCGAACAGCTTCACCGGCTGATCCGGCCACGCCGGATTGACGTCTTTCCACGTTTTTACTTTGCCCTGTGCAGCCGGTTCCCACATTTTCTTGAGCTCCGCGACCGTCATCTGCTTGATGAAGTCGTTCTGTGGGTTGACAACGACGGTGAGCGCGTCGAACGCCACGGGCAACTCGATGTACTTGATGCCCGCTTTCGTGCACTCTTCCATCTCCTGCTTCAAGATCGGCCGCGATGCATCCGCGATGTCGATCTCGCCACGGCAGAACTTCTTGAAGCCGCCGCCGGTTCCGGAAATGCCGACGGTTACCTTTACTGCCCCTTTCTTCTGCTTCTGAAAGTCCTCGGCCACTGCCTCGGTCACCGGGTAGACGGTCGATGAACCGTCGATCTTGACGATCTGGGTCTGGCCCAGGGCGACGGTGGAAGATGCTAGAGTCGCGGCGGCAAGTGCCGCGGCCGCAAAAAATCTGGCAGACTGGTGCTCAGCTTTCATGAATGATCTCAAATAGGTGACTTGAACAGGTCACAGGGTAGCTGCGCTTTGTTACAGGATCGTGACAACGCAACGTGCCATGTCGCTACCACGGTCAAGGGGCGCATGATGTCATAAGCATGTCACATTCGAGCCGTACGCTGCACAGGCGATGATTGTGCCAAGTGCGCCGGCGGCGATACGAACCACTGGCGACAGTGGCATGTTGAGGCTATCCTACTGTTAACGGTTGGAGCTTCCAGAGTCGAGAAAACGATTCTCCGCAGTTCGTTGCTGGACCGAAGTCGAAAAGGGGTTAGCCGATGCCTGAACACCAACACGTATCCACGCAATTCGACGCGGACCTCGATGCGCTGCTGTCGCTGGTGCTGCGAATGGGCGGACTGGTTGAGCAACAGATCGTTGACGCGCTGGCCGGACTGGGGAGCGGCGACATCGCCGTACTGGACGGCGTGATCGCAGGCGAT
>JBKJWE010000151.1:0-5503 GCA_046717045.1 Nitrospiraceae bacterium
CAACGCTCCCGCAAGAGTATCTCCGGGACGACTATGAAAGAACTCCTGTGCGGAAGACACGCGCCCGAACCCATATAGGCTGAGGAGGGCGGCTAGGGCTGAGACCTCGCCAACGTACAGAGCCACAAGAAGTACAAAGTCCGTCCTGAAGTTCGGGCCAGGGGATTTCTGTTGGTGTAGCCCCACGGGCTTGCTGTGTTGAATGGAAAGAGATGACATCTTGTTAATCACTGTGCCGGACCATCAGTCTGGGGTCTAAGCACCTCGAGCTCTTAGACTCCTACTCTGGCAGAGGTTACCTGGGCTTGTGGGAGCTTCGGTTAAGCGGGACCGACTTAATCAGTTCATTCTCTTGAAAGGATGACAGAACCCTGTTCGAGATGCGAGACTTGGCGGACAAGCTTAAGCGCACATTGTCATACAAACAACTTGCGACCGCCAGATTCCCTTCGGGAGTATAATGCCCATTGGGAGCAAACCGCCTGGATGCGTCGAGCGCTGCGATGCACGGAGTCAGATCGATGTGTGGAATTCCCGCTTCCCTTAGCATAGTGATGGCGTTCGGAACCAAGCCTGAAGGAGGATAGCTTGTTGGGTCTGGGAAATACACAACGAGAGGAACAGATCCCTCAGCTTGTGCAATCTGGACAAAGAATTTGATAAGCGATCCATTGATGGCCTTGAGTGTCTTGAAAGATGTTTCTTCGCTTTCCTTCTCCCACCGCGGATGCAAGCTCGTCATTAAGCGAAACAGGTAGGAATAATGGAAATACTTCCAAGAAGGGCGGTCCCATTCTGACTCATGGTATCCCACGTCGAGCTGAATGAGAGGCAGATCTCTGATAGAATCCCGCGAGAAAATTTGCTCGGAAGTTGGAGTCGGCACGTTCTGAAGAGTGAGTCGATCGTCACTGATGGTAAATCTAGGTTTGGCAAACGGGATTTCGCCATCTGGCCAGATCAGAAAAGCGTATGTCGAGAGCGTTCTTAAAATATCATGGTTGATTAGTCCAAACACAATGACGTCGGGATGCCATGGGCGCACATCACGGACGTACCGGAGATACGCCTGATCAACCCCATATCCAGGCACGCCGAAATTCAAGACTTGGCACCTGGAATGGAGTGCACGCTCGAGATGGTAACCCCATGATCCCTCAAACGCCACCTCATCGCCAAATGTAAAGGAATCTCCGACCAACGCGATGCGGCACGTCACCGGTTGCTTCCTATAAGATAGGCTTGATCGTGGGCTCCGAATGCCTTCGACGCTGCTGAAGTTGCGTCCAGCTTCACCGCTTCTACCTGGGCCGATCGTCCACCCCAAGAGTTCATCATAGACGAAGTACGCTTTCTCGGTGGCGACCGTCCTGACGGCTGCCGAATAGCGAGTGGCGATGTCTTTCCATTCGCGAGGGAGCAGCAGCGTTCCCCACAATCTCTGACCATGTATCGTATTAGTCGAAAACAATCGCATCGTCAGCTCAATCATAGCGACCAGAGAAAATACGGTGATAAGGTTCATCGCAAGAGTAAGCGAGAACAACCTTAATCCGCTGGATTGCGCCAGGAGATAGCACCGAACGAGGGTGATGCCTGACCACAGAGTCCCTGCCATACCTGTCAGGAAAAGGAGCCCGGTAGAACTGAAGAAGAATGAGACGAGATCCGGTTTCCTAGCCACCTGATACCAACTGAGAATAGCCGCTGCGACACAGAGCTCGAGTAAATAAAGATGGGCCATGAGCCGGAGGGTAAGTCTCGGTTCCGATGGGCAGGAACGACCCGAATCCACAAAACCTCCCTAACATGTGTCTTCTAGTTCGTCATCAGGCATGACTGACGGTCGCAGTTCGCATCGCCCTATAGAAGAGATTTGTAAAGATCACTGTACCGATGCGCTTGAAGCTCCAGAGGATACTCTTCCAGCACGATGCGCCGGCAGTGCTTGGCCATCTCATTGCGCTTCGTCGGCGCGTTCAGTAGTTCGATGATAGCGGACGCGAACGCGGGGACTTCGAACGATGGAGCTAAATAGCCCGTGATCCCTGGACGGACAAGATCCGTCGTTCCCCCAGCATTGAAGCTTACCACAGGAACTCCACAGGCCATGGCCTCGAGCACGGTGTTCGGCAGGTTATCCTGCAAGGAAGGCAACACAAACAGATCGGCGGCGCTGTACACCAGTGAGAGGAACCGATCATCATTGACGGTTCCAAGGTGAAGCCATGGGACACCGGTATCCGCGTTGGGAGGGCGGGACCCTAAGGATACGAGGAGGAGTCGATCAACCTGTTTGACACAACGGGGAAGTGCTTCCAGCAACAGGGAAAAGCCTTTGCGGCGATTGTCGACGGCATCCGCCAGGAAGAGCACGACATGAGCGTCTTGAGGGACTCCCATCACATCACGTGCACAGGCCCGATCGCGCGGCGCAAACACCTTTACATCGATACCGTATGGGATCACGTCCGTCTGCAATCCTGCGAACAAGGTACTTCGGCTAGCTTCCTTTGCGAGCCATCGACTTGGGGTGACAATGCGAACGGCTCTCGGTTTCAAACTTGTGAATGCTTTGTGCTTTCGCTCCCATACCGCACGGGACAGATCGCGTTCTACGGTTGATCCTAACTGTGGACATGCGCCACATGAGTCTCTGAAGCGCCCACATCCGTCGTCATAGTGACACCCGCCGGTGAAGGCGTTCATGTCATGCAGAGTCCAGACTACAGGCGTGGATCGAGTAACACGGGAGAAAAACGCTTCGTAGTCGAGGAAGTCTGCGATCCAATGAAGATTCACAACATCGCACACAGACAGTTGGTCCACCAAGGTCGCACCGAATGCGGCTCTGTCGTCACTGAACAATTCGTACCCCTGTGGGCGAGAATGCTGATATCGCCGGAAGTCTCGCGTGATTGCCTCTCGGCGCATACGGCGGCGGAGGCGTGTCGGCAGATCCGCCGGCGCCTGAAAGCGAGTTACGCTTGGGTCGGAACCGGTTTTGTCTCTGACGAACATCGTGGAATGATGTCCAACGCGCTGGAGTCCCTTGTGGATGCGATAGGCAGACCGGGCCGCACCGCCTTGGACATCATAGGTGTTAAGATGGACAATTCTCATCTTGACTGTTCCACAATCAGTGGCCGCACAAAGTCGCCGGTCGAGGCTGAGGTGCTCGCGATGATGGCGTTCTAACAGAAGAATAGTCGTTGAAATCGCGGCGACTTCAGCGCGAAGGTCGGAGATCTTCCCTCATCTTGACGACACGAGCCGGCACACCGGCCGCGATTGCGCCGTCCGGCACACTCTTGGTCACAACAGAACGGGCTCCCACGACGGCCCCTTTTCCAATCCTCACTCCTGACGAGACGAACACGCCATAGCCCAGCCAAGCTCCGTCACCGATAACGATATTTCCCTTGGACTGTAGCGGCTGACTCAGGATGGCCTCATTGGGAGCGAATCCGTGATCATAGGAGTAGAACGCGCATTGTCCTGAGATCAGTACGTTACTGCCTATTAGGACCGACGCTTTGTAGGCCGAGACAAAGCAGCGCGGATGAACATGTGTGTCATGACCGATCTGAATATTCCCTCCGGCTCCTGTCTCGAAATAGGTTTCCTCAAAAAGGCGAACCCTGTCACCGAGATGGACGGAGCCCCCGTCGGTATCTTCATAGATCAGCACACGGTCGCTAATGAACACGTTCCTTCCTAATTTCACATCGTTGTGGTGCAGGGTCGCGCTAGGGGCGATATACCCCTTCGGGTTGAGGGAAGCCAAGTAATAGCGCGCAAGATATGGTGGAGCGGTCCACGTTGCAAAGCGGGCAGCCAGTCGGCCAAACCGGCTTAATCCGGCCCAACGCATCCAGAAACGCGACCATGTTTCGCATGCGTTACCCTGCCCGTGCATGAAGGTTCCTGCCTCGTCCAGTCATTGATGTTGCACCCCACGTGAGGGTAGATTCGACGTCGGTGGCAGCGGACCCTCAGTTAGGCATCTGGCGACGAATGCCCTCTTTCGAGATCATGCATGTGAGGAGGTTTTAGTTGAATCCCCGCCAGACTCGCTTGACCGGACGACCGACAAGATACTTTTCAACCCCTTCGGCAAGCGCTTTCCGGTATACCAGCAAGGCCTCGTGAACTGCGTGAATCGTATGAGCGACATCGGCGTCGCTGTGCGAATAGCTGACTACAAATGAAGGGGCGATGATGCCTCGTTTGATGGTTTCCTGAAGGAAGAGAGTCCGGAATGATTGTGATGGCTGTTTGGACTGATCCAACGTGGCATAAACCAAGCAGCATGGTCTCCCCAGTAATTGAAAGCATTCTCTCAATTTGTGATCTTCGATCACCTTCTGTATGCCTGCGCTCAGCGCCGCACCTTTCTGCCAGAGCGTCTCGATGACGGGTTCCTTCTTGTAGATTCTGATCACTTCCCGCCCAGCCGCCAGAGCATGACTTTCTGCTCCATGGGTATAGGACAGAAGAAATACTCGTTCCTTGTCATGGTCGATTCCGCCCAGACGCATAATGTCTCGCTTGCCTGCCAGCGCTGCCACGGCAAAGCCGTTGCCCAGCGCCTTCCCCCAGGTTGAGAGGTCGGGGGTGATGCCGTAATATTTCTGCGCGCCGCCAAGATGCCAGCGAAATCCCGTGATGATTTCGTCCAATATGAACACTGCACCCTGCTCCCTGCACAGGCGCTGCGCTTTGTGCAGGAAGCGATCGACCGGTTGAATCTCTTTCTCGGCTTCCAGTATGACGCAGGCGATTTGACCAGGATGCTGGCGGAAGAGCGTCCGGAGACTGTCGAGATCGTTGTATTCGAATGTGAGAGTCAGCGCTTGAATCGCTTTCGGGACTCCCGCGTTTATCGGGGTGGAACCGATGAACCAATCGTCGACGGAAAAAAATGGATGGCTGCCGCAGACTGCGACGAGGTCCCTTCCTGTGAAGGCCCGTGAAAGGCGAACCGCTCCGCTGTTCACATCTGAGCCATTCTTGGCGAATTTGACCATCTCTGCGCCTGTCACGACGCTGAGAAATTCTTCAGCACATTCGACTTCGAGAGGGCTCGGTCTCGTGAAGTTGGTTCCAAGCATTACCTCTTTATAAGCCGCCTCAATGACCGGTTTGTTCCCATGCCCTAATGCCACGGCACGGAGTCCCATGTTATATTCAATAAACTCGTTCCCGTCCAGATCCCACACATGCGCTTTTTCTCCTCGAACCAGAAACCCTGGAGCAGCCACAGGGTATTGATCGTCTCCCTTCGCATACGTGTGGGAACCTCCCGGAATAAGAGCGTGCGCATGCGCCTGCAGCAGTTTTGATTTCTGAAATTTCATTCTTGCCTGACCCCCATATGTTAGTGGACCACATCTCGCGAGCGTCGCCGCAGCACGTTCATTATCCCAGCTAAAATGGCCAATAGCGGTCCATGAATCATCTACAAATGGATGGTGCTGTGAACATTATACCGCCTCTAGTC
>JBKJWE010000152.1:0-3012 GCA_046717045.1 Nitrospiraceae bacterium
ATGTGTCCGATCTTAGAGTGCTTAAAAATCGACGTATAAAACTTCGTCGCCTCTTCGGCTTGGTCATCGAACCACAAACAGGGGGTGATCTTTTGCACGGTGTGTCCCTCCCTATACGAAATCGACCGCTTCACTATGCTCGGCTCTATCTCTTAGTCGAACGAGACGGCTCACAATCGACATCTTGATACCTTCTCGCGTTCGTGCCATGAGCTATACGCCATCAGTTATATGCGCTTTCAGTCCGGGAGCCCCGTGATCTCGATCAGTGGTCTCACCTCGACCGTTCCGATGCGTGCCCCCGGCACCCGAGTGGCAATGCGAACTGCCTCGTTGAGATCCCGGGCATCGATCAGGAAGTAGCCCGCAATTTGCTCGCGCGTCTCGATGAACGGTCCGTCGGTCACAAGCGGTTTGCCCTCGCGCACCCGAACGATGACCGATGTTGCCGCTGGATGCAGTGGCGATGCACTCAGATATTGCCCGGTTGCATGGAGTTGGTGTGTGAGCTGCACAGATTCAGCCAGCATCTCCTTCCGTTTGGCCTCGCTCATCTTGCCGAAGGCCTCTTCATCATGGTGAACCAACAGCATGAATTTCATGGCATGAGCCCCCGGTATGAGCCTATACGGCTGTGGGCAGTGAATTGTCGCTGTTCACGCACAACCGCCCTCCTTGTTCGGCCGCACTTCGATGCTTCCGAGACGAGCCGGTGGAATCTTCGACGCGACCCGAAGGGCGTCATTGAGATCCTTCACGTCGATCAGAAAGTAGCCGCCCAACTGCTCCTTTGTCTCGGCAAAGGGACCATCGGTGACCGACGCTTTTCCATCACGGACTCGTACGGTCGTTGCCGTCTCCACCGGCTGGAGAGGCGAGGCCGCGATGAAGTGGCCGTTCTTTTGCAGCTCTTCACAGTAGGCCATGGACTCGTCAGAGAGGGCAATCCGCTCACTTCCGGACAGGGCATTCAGAGTTTTTTCCTCAAGATAGACCAGGCAGAGATATTTCATGGGATGCTCCCTATGGGTGATGTGTGGAATCCCTTCTCCAGACGTCAGACCGTCACGCGGCGCGCTCATTCATCTCCCAGAGTGCGAAGGCATTGTGCTCCGTCTCCGCGCAAATCGCGAAGTAGCCCATGTGCGGCACGGCGGTCTTCGGCTTGCAGACCATTCCGCCCAGTTTCTGGACCTTGGCCACGGCCTTGTCAACCGATGGGACAGCCACGTAGACCGTGATGGAGTGCCCGGGATGCATGCGGGGCAAGAGCCCGCCATCCACTGTCTGATCGGCTCCGCCGGTATCGATGTGCCAGTAGTCGGCGACGGCCCCGGAGAACTTCGCGAACTTCCAGCCGAACAATGATCCATAAGACTTCTTCGCCCGTCCCAGATCGTCGGCCGGAACGTCAAACCAGACAACACTCGCCACAGGCCGGGATGGATTTGCCTTCCGCTTCTGCGTACGTTTTGGCATGGCATCTCCTATCAGTGATGTGAGCCTGATGAGCTTATGGCGTATAGCATTTTGCAGAAGCAGACATCACTGTGCTCGTCCTGGCCATACGCTATAAGCTATTAGCCATCAACTACCTCGTAAGATAGTCGTCGGGGAGAGGCAAAATCGACATCGCCCTACCAGTTTCGATAAGTTGAGATTCTTTTCTGCCTGATCAATGACTTGTGAATAGGCGCAGGCAGGTGATTAGCTACCTGAGTCTGGCAGTTCGCTCAGCCTTCGCTCCAAAAACCGCCGTTCCGGCTCCTGCTGCGTGAGACTCAGCGCCCGTTGATAAGAGGTGCGCGCGTCTTTCGTTCGTCCCAGCCGCCGGCAGAGATCGGCTCTCGCTGCGTGGGCCAAGTGATAGGTTTCCAGATCGCCCCGCGCGAGGATGGCATCGACCAGCTCGAGACCGGCTAATGGCCCGTCTCGCATCGCCACCGCGACCGCACGATTCAGCTCGACCACGGGCGAAGGATGGGCCTGAAGCAGCAGGTCATAAAGGGCAACGATCCGGGCCCAGTCAGTGGCAGCAGCGCTGGAAGCCTGAGCGTGAGCTGCAGCGATCGCGGCTTGGACGGTGTACGAGCCGACCTGGCCCATAGACATGGCTCGCTGCACGAGCGAGACTCCCTCCACGATCTGATCGCGGTTCCAGAGTGCGCGATCCTGGTCCTCCAGCAGAATCAGTTCGCCGGTTGGCGTCGAGCGCGCGGCGCGCCGTGAATCTTGCAGCAACATCAGCCCTAGGAGTCCAGCCGCTTCAGCTTCCGGGAGCAGCTCGATCATCACTCGTCCCAGGCGGATCGCTTCGCCTGAGAGATCATGTCGCGTGAGCGAGTCCCCAGAAGAGGCCGAGTACCCCTCATTGAAGACGAGGTAGACCACCCGGAGCACGGCGTCCAGGCGATCCGGCAGTTCTTTCTCCGACGGCACTTCATAGGGAATGCGGGCTTCGCGGATCTTCGCCTTGGCCCGCACGATCCGCTGCGCGATCGTAGAAGGCTTTGTGAGAAAGGCGCGGGCGATTTCCTCGGTGGTGAGGCTGCAGACTTCGCGCAGCGTCATCGCGACCTGCGCTTCCGGCGCCAAGGCTGGATGGCAGCAGGTGAAGATCAATCGCAGCCGGTCGTCCTCGACGCTTTCGTCGCCCTGCTTGTCGGCATCGATGGTTGTGGTGGATTCCAGATGTTTCGCGAGTTCCGGCAACGACTCGTCGAACCGGACGCGCCGTCGTATCCCGTCGATGGCCTTGAAACGGCCGGTCGAGACAAGCCAGGCTCGTGGATTAGCCGGTACGCCATCGCGCGCCCATTGTTCCACTGCGACGGCGAACGCATCGTGCAGCGCCTCTTCGGCGGTTTCAAAGTCGCCCAGGAGTCGGATCAACGTCGCGAGCACCTGGCGCGATTCAGAGCGGTAGATCGCCTCGACCACCTCGCGCACCGGTTTGGGTGTGTTCTCATCCACGGTTAATGCACGCGGAGATCAACGTGATCGAAGTCATGC
>JBKJWE010000153.1:0-6871 GCA_046717045.1 Nitrospiraceae bacterium
TGGCTCGTGTCGGTCAATCCGACATACGCCGTGATTTCGGTCGGGCGGCATAACCCCTACGGGCATCCAGCCCCCGCCGTGCTGGAATCTTATGCTGCAGAAGGCGCACAGCTGTTTCGAACCGATCGAGATGGGGCGGTATGGGTGACCGGACGGCTCTCCGATCAGACGCTGCAGATACATCGTATGAGGGATGTGATGTTGCAGCCGACGCGGCAAACCATGTGCCTCTGGACCTGCGAGCAAGCGAATTGGGCACGCATGTGGCAGCAATGGCGCGATCGTCTTTAGCCTGTTCCCGATCTATGGACCCTCATTTTCACCGCTCCGATGGCTCCAGCAGGTCGTTGAACATACTGGGGATTAGGGAGAATGCTGTACACGGGAAGGCCACCCACGCCGAATTTTGTCCTCCGATCCGATGACTCGAGTAACCCTGTCACATAAGACCTCAATTTTGTTTATGTCCTAGCAAGTGCTAGCAAGGCATAGCATGTGCACTCAGACGTGTCGGATCAGCATATCTCTGTTCACAGAGGAGTGTAGGTATGTCGAAGCTCGTGCGGATCGTGATTCAGTTGCCTATCGATCTCAAGATCCAGCTCGATGGCTTGAAGCAGCAGGGGTATACGACCAGCGGATTCATCAGAGCGATGTTGGAGCGCGAGCTGGCCAAGATGGACCAGGAATCCGTGATCCCCCTGCCGCTGAAAAAGAAAGTAAACAGCCGATAAGACCATGTTCTGTATGCCATCCCACGATTCTCATGCTCGCGTGTAGCGATTTGTCTCGGCCTCTCCTGCTTCTGTTCCAAGCCTGTTTAGTCGTGACCATGGTCACCATCCCCGAGTTTAGCGGCCGCCGCTCCCAATAGCCCCTTGCACTCCTATCCTATTCTGGTTACAAGAGTCGGTCATGGTTCCTACCGTCGAATGGAAGAACGGCGCGGTCCGTTTACTCGATCAGAGCCGATTGCCTGAGCGGGTTGAGTTTCTCGATTGCCGCGACTTCGAATCCGTAGCGACGGCCATACGGGAACTGAAAGTCCGTGGCGCGCCGGCGATCGGCGTGACGGCTGCGATGGGTGTGGCACTCGGCGCACAATCGACGGTGGCCACCCACTATGACGAGTTTGCCAAGGGCGTCTTCGCTATCTGCGATTGCTTGGCCGCGACGCGACCGACCGCAGTCAATCTTTTTTGGGCGATCGAACGGATGAAGCGGAAGCTCGCCGAGCTTCGCACACAACCGGTTGTCGCGATCAAGGCGGCGTTGGTGGCGGAGTCGCAAGCGATCCTTGACGAAGACATCGCGCTCTGTAAGGCGATGGGTCAGCACGGGGCCAAACTGATCGCCACGGGCCAAACAATTCTCACACATTGCAACGCCGGCGCGCTCGCGACAGCCGGATACGGAACAGCCCTCGGCGTGGTCCGTGCAGCCTGGGAACAAGGGAAGAAGGTCCACGTCATCGCGGACGAAACGCGTCCGGTCTTGCAAGGCGCCCGATTGACGGCCTGGGAACTTATGCAGGACAAGATTCCGGTGACGCTGATCACCGACAATATGGCCGGATCGTTAATGCGGCAGGGGAAGATTCATGTCTGTGTCGTCGGGGCCGACAGGATTGCTGCCAACGGGGATGTGGCCAACAAGATCGGCACCTATTCCGTTGCCGTCTTGGCCAAGGCTCACGGCATTCCGTTCTATGTGGCCGCGCCCTATTCGACCATCGACCTCAAAACAAAATCGGGGGCGGACATTCCGATCGAACAGCGTGATCCCACCGAGGTGACGTCCATTCACGGCAGCCATGCGGTCGCGCCCGAGGGTGTGGCGGTCTACAATCCGGCGTTCGATGTGACGCCTGCAGAGCTGATTGCGGGGATCATCACCGAGCGAGGGGTGTTTAAACCGCATGAATTGGCGCGGCAATTTGCGTCGTGAGCGCACGCGCTCGCTTGCAACTCCTTTAGGCCATCCCTATAATGACCCAATTATTTCAGGACGTTGGACGTCCAAACTGGAGGAAGGCATCACGCAATGAGTGAACGGACCTTAGCGATCATCAAGCCCGATGCGGTCAAGAGGCATGTGATCGGCGATATTATCAGCCGCTACGAGAAGGCTGGCTTGAGGCCGGTTGCCATGAAGTTGATGCAGATGTCGAAGGCGACGGCCGAAGGGTTTTATGCCGTCCACAAGGCCAGGCCGTTTTTCGACAGCCTCTGCAGCTTTATGTGTTCCGGTCCCTCGGTCGTGCTCGTGCTGCAGGGGGACAATGCGATCAAGAAAAACCGCGAATTGATGGGGGCGACGGATCCGGCCAAGGCCGAGGCGGGGACGATTCGAAAGTCGCACGGTACCAACATTGAGTTCAATGCTGCGCACGGCTCTGATTCGCAGGACACGGCGCAGTTCGAAATCGGGTACTTTTTCCCCGGCATGGAGATCGTTGGTTAAGGGCCTTGTGAAGGGGCTTCACCCTGAGATTAAGTGTAAGAGTAAGAAAGGACCAGCATGATTCCAGCGGACCTACGCTACCATCATGAGCATGAATGGGTGCGCGCCAGCGGCAAGCAAGTGACTGTCGGTATCAGCCATTTTGCGCAGGATGCCCTGGGGGACATCGTGTTTATCGACTTGCCCAAAGTCGGCACGACGGTGGCCGCTGGGCAGCAAATCGGGGAGGTCGAATCGACGAAGACCACGTCGACCATCTACACGCCGGTCAGCGGCACGATCGTGAAGGTGAATACGGATCTCAAGGATCACCCCGAAGCAGTCAACGCTGATCCCTACGGCAAAGGGTGGATGGCGGTGATCGAGCTGTCGAATGCCGTTGATCTCGACAAGTTGATGACCGCCTCGCAATACGAGGATTTCCTCAAGAATCAGAAGCACTGATCCCTATGTTGAAAAAGGCCTCCAGTTTCGTTCTCGCATCGCTCAGAGGCTCAACGTACGAAAGAGGTCACTTGAGGCAAAGTACCTCTCCGCTCGCATGTGATCGAAGCGAGCGGCTCAAGCGAAGCTTGGTATGTACCTCCTCACGCTTTCGCTCGCTGCGGCCTTCAGGGTCAGAGGCGCGTCTTGGCGCGCCTAGGGCTGGGTGGGTGAGAAGGATCGGCCATTTTGAACATGCGGTGGGATAGCGTTGTGCTTGCTTTCACCTTCTAGTCCTCCATGATGCCCACCCATATCGCCATCCTGGGCGCCGGTCCTGGCGGCTATGTGGCCGCAATCAGGGCGGCCCAGCTTGGCGCCCGTGTGAACGTCATCGAGAATCAAGCGCTCGGCGGTGTGTGCCTGAATTGGGGCTGTATCCCCAGCAAGGCGCTGCTTTCAATTGTCGAACTGGGCGACAAGATGAAGAAAGCTGAAGACATGGGTCTGCTCGTGCAGGGCCCCGTTGGCTATGATCTCGCACGGATGGTTTCCCGAAAGAATAAAGTGGTGGCCACGTTGGTGAAGGGCATAGCCACGTTGTTCAAGGGTTGGAATATTGACCATGTGCGGGGAACCGGAACGTTGAAGGATTCGCGCACGGTCGCGGTCGCGACGGCGGATGGCGGCGACCGCAGCATTCCGGCTGATGCAATCGTGATTGCTACAGGATCGTCCTGGCCGAACCTTCCACAGTTTCCGATCGATGGCCAGCAGCTGCTGACCAGCCAACAATTGCTTGATCTGGTGCAGATTCCGGCCAGCCTATTAATCGTGGGGGCCGGTGTCGAAGGCTGCGAGTTTGCGTCGCTCTTTAGCGGGCTTGGCACGCAGGTGACCGTCGTTGAGTTGATGCCTCGGGTGTTGCCGTTGGAAGATGAAGAGATCTCGTCTACCATGGAGCGCGAGCTCAAAAAGCGTGGGGTCACTGTGTTGATGGGTACGACGGTCGAAAAACTGGAACGATCCTCGGAGGCCCTCGTGGCCTCGCTCAAAGATGGGACGACTGTGACGGCCGAAAAACTCTTGGTGTCCGTCGGGCGGGGATTCAATTCCCGAGGCATTGGATTGGAAGGTGTCGGCATCCAAGTAGGACGGCGCGGGGAGATTCTCGTCAATGAACGGATGGAAACGAACGTGCCGGGGATCTATGCGATCGGCGATGTCGTGGGTAAAGCCATGTTGGCACATGTCGCCTCCGCGCAGGGGAAGGTGGCGGTCGAGAATATTATGGGACATCGGACTGCAATCAATTATGAGGTGGTGCCGGCCGGCGTCTTTACGCTGCCTGAGATTGGACGAGTCGGGCTGACGGAACAGCAGGCCCGTGAACGAGCCCAGGCGGATGGGAAGAATCCGGATCAGGCCGTGAAGATCGGCCGGTTTCGCTATGCCGGACTCGGAAAGGCGCAAGCTACAGGCGATACCACCGGCCTCTTCAAAGTCCTGGCCGATGCGCAGACGAACAAGATTCTCGGTGTCCATATTATCGGAGCCCACGCCGCCGACTTGATTCATGAGGCGGCTCTGGCCATGCAGATCGGTGCGACGGTGTCCCAAGTCGCGAGCATGATTCACGCCCATCCCACCGTGACAGAGGGTATGATGGAAGCGATGGAAGATGTCGAGGGACAGGCGATTCACCAAACTCGAAAGAGGACTGTCTAATGTGGGTTTCGTTTCTTGTTCGCCTGGGCATGTGGGCTGCGACGGTAGGGGTGGTGTTCTGGATCGGCTGGTCTGTGCCCGCGTCGCTGGACCGGGAGGGTGAAACCGGTTTGACGGCGTTGAAGATGGCGAATGCGGAAGGGCCGCCCGTACAGGCGGCCGAGATGACTGCGGCACAACCCGCAAGTTCGCCGACATCGCCACCACATATTGCAGAAACGAAGCCTGTGCCGCGTGTCGGCAAGCTCGATCTCAACCGCGCGAGGGTGGAAGAGTTCGAATCGTTGCCAGGTATCGGACCGGTCTTGGCCGAGCGCATTATCGGATATCGGCGATCCAAGGGGGCCTTCCGCACGGTTGAAGATTTGCGCCTGGTCAAGGGGATCGGCAAGAAGACATTCGAGCGCGTGCGTCAACTCGTGAGCGTCGCATCTACGGCCAAGCCGTCAGGGAGAGGAAAACAGACCACATGAGTGAACTCTCCCGCCAATTGGATCTGATTCTCCGCGGAGCGGTCGAGGTCATCCAACAGACCGAGCTCGAAGCCAAGCTGACTCGGTCGCTCAAAGAGAAGCGTCCGCTCCGCATCAAGGCCGGGTTCGATCCGACGGCGCCCGATCTCCACCTGGGCCATACAGTCCTGATCCACAAGCTAAAGCACTTTCAAGCTCTCGGCCACCAGGTCATCTTTTTGATCGGCACTTTTACCGGCATGATCGGGGATCCGACCGGCGTATCAGAAACCCGCAAGGCGCTCACAGCGGACCAAGTTTTGGAGAACGCGAGAACCTATGAACGTCAGACCTTTAAAATTCTAGATATCGAAAAAACTGAAGTGCAGTACAACGACAGATGGATGCGTCCGATGACCGCAGAAGGGTTGATTCAACTAGCGGCTCATTATCGTGTAGCTCGCATGATGGAGCGGGACGATTTCCAGAAGCGGTATCAGGAGAAAAAGCCCATCAGCGTCCATGAGTTCTTGTACCCGCTTATTCAGGGTTACGATTCAGTCGTACTGAAAGCCGATGTCGAACTGGGCGGGACCGATCAAAAGTTCAACTTGCTGGTTGGGCGTGACCTCCAGCGAGACTCCGGTCAAGAACCTCAAGTGGTGCTGACGATGCCCCTATTGGAAGGGACTGACGGCGTGAAGAAGATGAGCAAGACCGCCGGCAACTATATCGCGCTGGAAGATACGCCTGGCGACATGTTCGGCAAGCTCATGTCGATCAGCGATACCTTGATGCATCGTTACTATGAGCTGCTAACCACCGAAGACCTGGCAAAGGTGAAAACGTCTCATCCCATGGAAGCCAAGCAGTCGCTGGCGCAACTCATTGTGGCTCGCTATTACGGGGACGAGGCGGGTAAGGAAGCTCGCGCAGACTTTCAACAGAAGTTCTCTGAACGAGAGTTTCCTGCACAGCCGGATGTGCGCCTCACATTGACCAAGGCCGACCTTCGTGACGGTGGCTCGATCGGCCTCGTGGATCTGGTGGCTAAGACGGGGCTGGTTCCCAGCAAGAGCGAGGCCCGCCGGTTGATTATCCAAGGCGGTCTCGAGATGGATGAACAAAAAGTGACAGACGCGAATGCTGTCATCACGCTGATCGTGGGGCGGTCCTATCGATTGAAGGTCGGACGACGAAAGTTTGCGCTTGTGGAGATACCACTCTAGCCAGCGAGAGTCTTGCTGGCTCTGAAGTGTTCGAGATCGGCGTCGAGGAGGAGCTGACTTTCTGCACGTCCATGCTGTAGGGATAGAAGCCACGGTTTCTTGACTTGGGGCAGAGGGCCCGCGTAGGATGCGATTGAGTGAGCGGGCGTAGCTCAGTGGTAGAGTCCTTGCTTCCCAAGCAAGTTGTCGGGGGTTCAAATCCCATCGCCCGCTCCAAACTTGACGTCACTCTCCCGTGGTATTTGAACCCGCGACAGGGGATTCCGAAAGGGGCAGGCCCCTTTCGTGGGGAGTGTACGAGGGGGTTGACCCCCTCAGTGGGAGCCGGGAGGCAGGCTTCAGAGCCGATCCGGCGACGGAGTGTGGTTCAAATCCCATCGCCCGCTCCATACCACGCTTCGTGTGAGCCGGCGGCTTTCTAGCTGTTTATCGTAATTGTTGCCGCCGGAAAGATCCTTTCGTGTTGGTCTACCGCTTCTTGAAATGGACTTGTGAGCCTAGGGCTTCCAAGTCCTTTTTTGCATTACGATTAGGCCAGAACGATCCTGCAAGGCAAAGAAAGATCTGGCGCCATAC
>JBKJWE010000154.1:0-3866 GCA_046717045.1 Nitrospiraceae bacterium
CATCAGGCCCCATGTTGGGAGCCGCCTGGGTTGGTTTCTTGTGGGGTTAGGTTGTCCGAGGTAGGGCTATCTGAAATTCGCAACCTGCAAGTCAGGGCGATTGGTGCCAAGCTGGTGCCAATCCACCATGATACAGCATGACTCATGATGCGGTACGCCGTCACGAATCTTCGCCTTTTGGTGATGATTGTTCTTGCTGAGTGTCCTGCGGGAGGTCTTCGTCGGGACTCTTAATCAGCTGGAGCATCCCTTCTTGCCCTATCCTGCGATAACTCCATCTCATTCTCCTAATAGCGAATCAGCGGAATGAGCGTTATTGAGCCGAATAGGGTGCTCCCGGCCCGCTTCATAGAAGGAGAAGAGACGGGAACGACGCGTGGTTTCGTTCGAATGAATGCGTCGTGGCAGGGGGCCGCTGGCCGAAGGCTTGCCACGCGTCCGCTCGCCCTTGCCGCGCACACCGTCTCAGCCGTCGTGGGTCCGTCGTTACACACCGCACGAGGTGTTCTTCACTGCCTGGAGCAATGACCAAGATTCTGACTGCCTCGTGGACGCTTGCTTCTGCCGGTGCGGCCAGCATCGACATAGTACGATTGAAGTGCAGGTTGCCGTCAAAGAGGGCGCGCTTCAGTGCCGGGCTGTACTGGCGCGTCGCCCACCAGGCCAGCGCACGAACGGGCCGGCTCACCCGCTGGCTCCGGAACGATAGCGGTTTCGTCAAGACGACCACGATGTAGCGGCACCCGAGCGCCAGGAGGCGAGGCAGCGAGAGGCCGTCGCTGAGACTCCCGTCCAGATACAATCGGTCGCCAACCTTGACGAACCGATTGTAAAGGATCGGCAGCGCAGCCGTGGCGCGAAATGCTTCCCACAGGTCCACATCCTCTGATCGGTTCGTTACGTAATGCAGGGACGCGTCTTCGGCGTCGGCGAGGGCAATGTGCAACTCAGTGGACGCCTCCAGCAAGGCCGGCAGATTGAAAGGTCGCACGTGGCGCACGAGGTCGTCGATCATGTAGTCCAGGTCCATGAGCTTCCTCAGGCGGAAGAGATCGATGAATTTCCGGTTGCTCAGATAGTCAATATACGTCTCGACGCCGTAGCGGGCCTGTCCAGTGATGAAATGAGCGCCGTTCATGGCTCCGGCGGACGCCCCCGCGACGTGATCGAAGCAACGGGTCCAGCCCATCTCCTCGAATGCCGCTAACACGGCCAAGGAATAGACGCCCCGCATGCCGCCGCCCTGCACGACGAGCCCGATGGGCGGCACATTACGCTCACCGGCGGCTTTCCGCCTTAGCGCCTGCCAGATCTCCTCTGCCACCTCCGAAGGGCTAAACGTGCCGCCGCCATCCTCCACCCTGCTCTCGGCCCAGGGTGCCGCCGCCGTGATTGGGATGCGTTCATCCATAAGTCGACCCTCCGAACCGTCGAGTTGATGTCAACCCCGCCGCATAGCCGCCCAAGCGCAATGGTTGGCTGAGCCAGAGTGGAACTAGCGAGGCAGACAAGGACCTTCCCTTTGTGCTTGGTGCCACACTGGTGCCAAAACACCATGATACACCATGATCCATGATGTCTCCTTGGCATCACGAATCCTCGCTTTTTGCTGCTGATTCCTCTTGCTGAGTATCCTGAGTTGGGTCTTCGGCAGGACTCTTAATCAGCGGGCCGTAGGTTCGACCCCTACACGGCCCACCAAATTTCTCAACCACTTTCGCATCTTTCTCCTCAATCATATCAGCTTGGTGCCAACTTTTCTTCGCCGTTCAAGTAGAATTTTACCTGTACGAAGCGGCATATTGATTTGATATTGTAAGCTCAGGCCGCCGGTTCATCCCCGGAAGGTCACTTCTTGTTCTACGCGTCGCGCTACGGAAGGAATGGCATTGTCTGAACCTCCTCACAAGGGCCTATCGAAGTGGCTGTACCTTGCCGTCGGCACGTTCATCGTCTCGGTCGCGATGTATTACCGACTAGATGATGGTATCTCCAGCCTACGCACGTTCACCACAAGCAGCGCATGGATCTGTATTGCCTCCATCGCAGCCTTTGTTATCTCGGTCACTCGGTTGGTCTTGGATTGTAGGGGTGCGGGAGGACTTGCCTCAAAGCCTGTTCGTCTCACCTTGGCCATGAATTTGGTCTCGATCGCACTCATATTCGTTCTTGGTGAGGCCCTCGTTCATCTCTTCACGGAATCAGGCCCAGAAGGGCCGGTCATAGGCAATCTGCGTCTGCTCCCACGAGATTGGCACAAGGTTGCTACCTATCGGCAAAGTAATTGGAGATGGCACGCGTCTAATTCTGGTGTGTTTGTGTTCGACTCGCAATTGGGATGGACGGTCGCGCCGAATAGAAAGGGAATGGGGGGAGCGCAGGAGAACAATTTCAGCAGCGCCGAAGGGACTCGTGCGGTAGCTGAAGGTGTCAGGTTCAATGATCATCCAGCCCGCACGAGGATTGCACTGTTGGGCAATTCCTATGTGTTTGGATTGGATGTTGATTATGAAAACACATGGGGATTTCATCTCGAACAGCGATTGGGAACGGACGTACAAGTTCTGAACTATGGCGTGCCGGGATATGGAATCGATCAGGCCTATCTGCGGTACCTCAAGGATGTCCGCGAGCAGCGTCCCGATATCGCGATTCTAGGGTTGATCAGTCACGATCTGCTACGAACCACGTTGGTGTACTACGCCATTGGTTTTGCCGGAGCCACTGTGCCCGGCGAGGCAAAACCCCGATTCACGATGAAAGACGGGCACCTTACGCTGTTGAATACCCCGCTCCTGCCCTCAGAAGCGGTTTATGCTACGCAGTCCATCCAGAATCTTCCATACATTGACTATGACCGGGCTTATCGCCCCACTGAGTGGCAACGGCACTTGTATGAATTTTCCTATCTCCTTCGCTTTGCAGTATCCTGGTGTGCTCCGTGCGGTGGGCTGCTCGAATCGTCCCACGAAAACGAGGAAACGGTTTCGCTCAATGGAACTATTCTTCACTCCTTTGTACGTCACGCCACGGCAGCCGGGACGATCCCAATCGTCGTATTTCTCCCCTCTTTCGGGGAAGGTCGCGGTGCAGGCGGTCGGCTGTCAGGAGCACCATTGATCGGGGCGCGGATCCTCAAGGAGGCCCAGGTGGATTTTGTTGATCTGACAGACTGCGTTGAAAGAATGGATGAGCGGGAACGTTTCACCAGGGGATGGCACTATACCCCTCAGGCCAACTCTACCGTGGCGGATTGTCTTCATGATATTGTAGTGGCACGTCTGCCAAGACCTTCCCGCATTTCTTGAATCTCTCAATGCGCTGTCGCCGCTAAGAAAGGCTTATGGATTGACCCGCAGCCCATGCCGCCGTGGGAGTGGCGGAGAAAATAAATCACGAGCGGGGGTAATCTATGCCGGAATGGATAACACTAACAGGGTCGCTTTTATTGCTCTTGATGACGGCACTCGTCAAGGTGTACGCCGCATCCCACCACTCGGCAATCCTGTCCCCTGCCAAATACGTGTAATTTCCTCTTCTCCCTGTTGCGAATCCGACGCCATGCAGCCTAAAATTGGCCTCCCTGCGAAGCGTTCATGCCCTGGTGTGGAACCAAGGAGCAAAGATGACAACAAAAGAGGGTGGTTCTTCTGCCCGTTCTACGTGTTATCTGCTCATCCTGGTTCTCTTTCCGCTCGGTTCGTTCGTGCTCCCCTCATTCCATCTGAGTCGAAGCCAAGCCCACGCCGCAGGCGGTGGTCAGACGAAGTTCGAGCGCATATCGACAGAGTTCATCGCGGCGTTGGGCGATCCAGGGGCGACCTCCGGGAGTGGCGCGCAATCGTGGGGTCTGTGGCCTCTGGACC
>JBKJWE010000155.1:0-3150 GCA_046717045.1 Nitrospiraceae bacterium
GTTCTGCGGGATGACGATGGCTGAGGTTCCCCAAGCCTCCGCGCACCGAAAGAGCAAACCCGCTCAGATAACCACCGAGCCGGTCAAACAGCCTCGTCCTGCGCGAGAGGCAAAAAAATCCGGGCCGAAAAAGGCTGAACTGGCCTCGCCGACTGCGAAACGTTCGGAGCGGGTGCCCGATTCGAATCTGCAGCCGGCCAAGGTAGATTCCTCCGAGGAGTCGCCAAAGCCTCGTAAGACGGCTCGGCACGGTAAAAAGAGTAAGAAAGCCAAGCTCCAGGCGGTGGCCGACCCGCGAAAAGATTTGATGTATCACGGTATTCTGGAAGGGCCTTCCCGATACGAGCCTCGGCGGGACTATCCGACAGCCGGTCCGCCCGATCCACAGACCTCTGAGCTCACCTACGAGCATTTTCAAGAGCTCGACCGCAATGGCGACGGCAGCATCGATCCCGTCGAACGGGCCTTCGGTCGGCTCGATATGGACCACGATCTCTCCAAGCGTCAACGGTAATCGCTCATCAGATCTTTCCAACAGTCCCTGTCACGCCCAATCCAGCCCCTCCATCAATTCGTAGGTAAAGGGTGCGAGGTGAGAGCCCTGCCTACAGGCGTCCTCCTGTAAAGGATCGGGGGCTCAAGGCGACTGACTTCCCAGGACGTTGCGTTGACAGTCATGAAAGGAGTCCCCATGATACAGGACCAAACTGCCTTGACGAACCCTATGCCAGCCACTGAACCCGTCACCGGATCGAACCTTGGAAAAATTCTCATCGCCCTCATCATCGCCGGCGCGATCGGCGCCTTTTTCTATTTCGATCTTGGCCGGTTCCTAGCGCTCACGACACTGAAAGAGAATCGCGATCATTTGCTGGCCTTTACCGAGGCCAACTATGCGGCGGCAGTCGGGCTTTTTATCCTGGTCTATATAGCGGTGACGGGCCTGTCGCTTCCGGGTGCTGTGATTCTCACGCTGGCCGGCGGTTTCTTGTTTGGCAGTGTGTTCGGTACGCTGTTTGTGAATCTCGGTGCGACCACCGGAGCAACCTTGGCCTTTCTCGCTGCGCGGTACCTGTTGCGCGATTGGGTCGAGCAGAAGCTCGGGAAGTGGTTGGGGCCGGTGCAACAGGGTTTTACAAACAACGCGTTCAGTTACCTCATGACCCTGCGATTGATCCCGCTCTTTCCCTTCTTTGTCGTGAACCTCGTGTCCGGGCTGACCCGCATGAATGTCTCGACGTATGTTGCAGCCACGGCACTCGGCATCATCCCGGGATCGTTCGTCTATGCCTATGCCGGCCGGCAGCTCGGCACGATCAACTCGTTGAAAGAGATCGCATCCCCCAACGTCGTTATCGCCTTCGTATTGTTGGGGTTGTTGGCGCTCGTACCAACCTTCTATAAGAAGTTCCCAAAGAAACAGGCATGATGGCATCCCACGCCACAGATCACCTATCGAAACGGGGAGAAGCGCGTTATGATCACCCACCAGAGCGAACGGAGAGCCTCCATGGGCGAATCTGAATCGAACCTCGTCTTCCCGAACGATGAGCACAACCAGCAGCTTATTCAGAATGTCCATCCGTCTCACTGGGTAAATCCCAAACCGGCCGGTCGCTACAACATCGTGATAATCGGGGCAGGAACGGCGGGATTGATCACGGCTGTCATCGCGGCGACTCTGGGGGCTAAAGTCGCGTTGATCGAAAAACATCTGATGGGTGGCGATTGCTTGAATGTCGGATGTGTGCCCTCGAAAGGCGTCATTCGGGCAGCCCGGGCCTGGGCCGACTTACGGAAAGCCGCGGAATTCGGTCTGCACATTCCTCCTGGAGTGAAATACGACTTTGGGGCCGTGATGGCGCGTATGAGAAAACTACGGGCGCGGATCAGCCACAACGATTCGGTCCATCGCTACACGAAGTTGGGTGTGGACGTCTACATCGGCAGCGGGCGTTTTACCGGTACCGACACCATCCAAGTTGAAGGAGCGGCAGGCAATCGAACCCTCACTTTTGCGAAGGCGGCTGTCTGCACAGGAGCACGCCCATCGGCCCCTCCGACGCCGGGATTGAAAGAAGCGGGCTATCTCACTAACGAAACGGTGTTCTCGCTTACGGAACTGCCGCAACGCGTCGGCGTCATCGGCGCCGGGCCGATCGGGTGTGAGCTGGCGCAGTCGTTCGCCCGTTTTGGGAGCCAGGTCTACTTGATCGAAGCCCAGCACGGTATTATGCCGAATGAAGATCGCGACGCAGCTGAGATCGTTGAACAGCGGATGATGCTCGATGGCGTGAAGCTGCTCTGTTGCGGGAAGGAATTGGAAGTACAGCAGTCCGAAACCGGCAAGCGGCTCACAGTCGATTCTCACAACCAGCAGTATGATATAACGGTCGACGAGATACTTGTCGGCGTCGGACGTACTCCGAACGTGGAGGGACTGGGACTGGAAGCGGTCGGTGTCCAGTACGACAAGAACGGGGTCAAAGTGAACGCTCGGCTGCAGACGACCAATCCTCGGATTTTCGCCGCAGGCGACATTTGTTCGCGGTACAAATTTACGCATGCCGCCGACGCTATGGCCCAGGTCGTCATTCAAAACGCCTTGTTTCCACATCCCTTCGGACTGGGCTATGCGAGCGTCAAGTCGTTGATCATGCCTTGGTGCACTTTCACCGAACCCGAAGTGGCGCATGTTGGAATGTACGAAAAGGATGCGAAGGAGAAAGGCATCAAGGTCGAAACGTACACGTACAAGCTCGACGAGATCGATCGCGCGATCCTCGACGGGGAAGAAGAGGGCTTCGCGAGAATTCACGTGCAGCAGGGGACGGACAAGATTGTAGGCGCAACGATCGTCGCCGCTCATGCCGGCGATATGATCAGCGAGTTTTCACTGCTGATGAAAGCCGGGGCCGGAGCGAAGACAATTGCAGGGACGATTCATCCCTATCCGACGCAGACCGAGGTCAATAAGAAGGTGGTTAATCTGTGGCGGAAGGCCCACTTCACACCTCGGACAAAACATCTGCTGATGAAGTTGTTCGCCTGGGCTCGGCGGGGCTGAGAATAGACGGGGTCGCCTTGTGTGCTCGCAGAACGCGCACGATAACGCGGTGCTCGTCTCATGCGCTCCGCAGATGGCGAACC